>JACVRW010000151.1 GCA_014534235.1 Thermoleophilaceae bacterium
ACCCGGCAGCGGGCAAGCAGTGGTGGCTTCCAGCCAGAAGCCGGGTCCGCGGGCCGCGTGACCCCGTAGAGGCCACCCGCTCCTCCGCCCGCGCTCCTCGCCTCGGCGCACGCCCCTCCAAGATGCCAGAGCGCCTCGTGGCCAGCCCACGCCGCTCGAGCTGCTTGAGCGCGGCGTGTAGTCGGCGACGGGATGGGCTGGCAGCGGCGACTCCGTGACGGCTAAGGCCTCCTCATCTCATCGCTCGCGCCCGTCCGGTGGCGGTCAGTGTCCGCGGGACCTCAGCTTTAGAGGACGGTGAGAGGGCTGATAAGGAGGCTGTGATCTCTAACGGTGCCCCAAACGAGCCTCCATACGGTCAGCTGCGCATGCCGCAATGGGAATCACCGCCGACAACGGCGGGGAGACAGAGCACGGCCGCGAAGCGACCGGCTGGAGTCCTCGACCGAAAAGGGCGGGCGCTGCTTCCCTGAGACTCAGTAGGCGGGCCGTTCAAGGCAGGCTCGAGTCAGCGGCGCCGTCGCACTCGCGCGCTGTCCCGGGAGTGCCGGATCTGGCGATCGCCCCGGCGTACACCCCCCGCGGGTTGCAGAGCGCAGGCGAACTCGTCGATGGGTCAGCCGCCGCCAGGCTTTCGCGGAGGCTCGGGGGATTACGCTACGATCCGCCCTGTCCGCGATTCGTCCGCTCCTGGAGCTCGTCGATCCGCCTGGACGCCTCCGCCTTGGTGAGATTCGGATCGAATTCCTCGCCCGCCTCGCGGCACAGCGTCTCAAGGTAGGACGCCTGGGGACCCGTCATCGGCTCGTCGCCGGTCGTCCAATCGCTCGGGTCCTTCTCGGGACTGCGCTCTTGTTCCATGGCAGCCGCGTGCCCGTCGAGCCGGTCGCCAAACGCACCGGTCGTACCGACTCATGGCGCTCGCCATGAAAAGTCTCGCACTGGCGCGCGGGTATCACGTGCGTCCAGCCCTCATCGACGCGCGTAGCTCAGCTGCGGTGAGTCCATCGTTGCGTACGACCTTGTCCCGCGACGTCTGCCCACGCACGACGCTCACCCGCCGTGCCGGCACGCCGGCGCGTCGCGCGACGAGGCGGCACAGCGCCGCGTTAGCGGCGCCGTCGACCGGTGGCGCCGTGAGGCGGATGAGCAGACGGCCGCCGCGTTCGTTCCCGATCTCGTCGCGTCGCGCGCGCGGGATCACACGGACCTCGATCTCGGCCATGGCCAGAGCGTAAGCCGCTCGGCCCGCGGCGTGAGAAATCGCACCCCCGCGGCGCGCGCCGCCCGGCTGCCCACGGCGCGACGACCCGCGGCCGGGGCGGAGCCGGAGGCCGCTGGTGCGGGTTGCCGCGCGATGAGCCGCGCACGCCCGCGTCGCGAACGACAACAACGCGCCAGCCCGGCAGCGACGGCCGGTCGGTGGCACGCGACCCGCCACGACAACCATGTGATCCTCGTCCGGCTCGGGCGGTCACAGCGGCTGGCGGTCGGCGCACGACTATTCAGGCGGACCACGGGTACTCGACCACCCATGGTCGAAGGAAAAGATCACGGCGGCATGGCGTCGGGCGATGAAGCCCCTCTAGGCGAGCGCTCGGCCGGCGAGGACGTGTGCGAGGTATGTTCGGGAAGCGGCCGCGTCGATGGCGAGCGTTGCGAGGAATGCGGCGGAACGGGCCGCGTCGAGCGCGCTGTGGGAGGCGGCTGAGGGCGGCTCGCTGACCGGACCGATTCGTCAAGAAGGTGCCGGCTAGGCTTTCGAGGGGATCTCTGGCAGAGACGGTATCTGCCCGCGCGCGTTTGGAATGGTGGCGCAACGATCCACGAGGGGGGACACCGACGTGATCGCGCACATCGTGCTCTTGAAGTGGAAGCCCGGCGTCAGCGAGGAGCAGGTCCTCGACGCGTTCAGTCACGCGCGGCACATACCCAATGAGGTGCCCGGGGTGCAGCGGATATCCATCGGGCGCCACTACGGCGAGTCAAAGCACGGGTTCACGCACGCGATCAGCGTGCACCTCGACGACGAGCACGCGCTCGAGAACTACATGACTCACCCCGCCAGGCTCGAGTACCTCGCGCAGTATCTCGATCCGATCGAGGAGGAGCGGATCGAGATCGATGTGCCGACGACCATGACACTTCGTCCTGACCCCCGCCGAAACTGGGAGTGGGGGGCGAGCGTCGGGATGGGGCCGCCGCTCGAGGACTGAGACGCCCGCGCTCGACGCAGGCGGCTCACCACGAGCAGGCGCTTGCCGTTAGCTCGCGGCATGCTAACTTGTTAGCGAGGAGCGCGGTTACTTAGAGGAGCTGGAACGTGACCACACAGAACAAGTCAGGGGACGGCCCCGCGTTCGACGAGGCCGCGGACCGGATCCGGGATCTGAACGAGCGTGTCATCGAGGCGTCGCGCAAGGCCGGCAAGGCGTACCTCGACGCCTACGAGACCTTCCTGCGCGGGATCGCGGACTATCAGCAGAAGGTCGCGGACGCGAGCCGGGTGGAGTGGTTCTCGGCCCTCCTGAACGCGCAGGCCGACTTCACCCACGAGGTCGCAAAGGCGGCGACGAAAACGGCACGCGAGTTTCTCAAGTAGCGCCGCGGAGGCCAATTCGCCCGTAGCGGCGAGCTGATCTCCGCACCGAGAGCACGGGCCCGAGAGAAGTGCCCTATGCCGGCGCTCAGCGCTAGTTGCCCTCGGGGCCGAAGGCGCCCCGCCCGTGGGGCGTGCAGCGCGTCGTCAAGCCGCGCCGCTCTCGGCCTGATCCCTCGACCACGAACTCGCGGCCGGTGCGTGAGCGGACGATGACACGAACCTCTGCCGGGTCGCCTCGATCGTGGTCTCGTCGCGGCCGTGCCCGACGGCAATCTCGGGCCCGTGGGTGGACACCGATGATTCCACCGCGCTCCCCGCCGACCCGGGCACGAACTGAACGTTCGCGAGGTGCCCGACGAGCTTGCGTGTGGTGTAGCACCGGCGGAAGTCGTGGAAACGTGGGGAGGGAGTGCCCGACGCCGAGCACCATGGTCCGCCCGTGTCAGCCTTCTGACACGCAGGTCCACCCGGGTACGGCGACGCCGCTCGCTGTCGGCGGCGATGAGTTTTCGATCGCTTGCGGGTTCTACGACAGAGGAGGCATCAGTGGCAATCCACGGGACCGACTCACTCGACGCCGTCGTCGGCTGGATGGACGCGATGCGTCGTGGCGAGCTCGACGACATCAAGCGCTGGCTCGACCCAGAGGTCACCTGGCGCGGCGTCCGCGCCGCCGCGATCTGCCGGGGCCGAGGGGAGGTTCTCGAAATGCTCCGAGGAAGCCTCGAGGGCCGGCTCGGCGCCGAGGCCGTCGAGCTGGTTGCGGGCGACGGAGCTGCGGTCCTCGGGGCGAAGGTGCCGGCTCTCGCCGAGATTGGAGGCGTCGATCTTCGCGGCCAGCTCTTCAACGTGTTCCGTGTTGGCCGCGGGCGGATCGTCGCGGTCGAGGACTACGCTCGCCGCGACGAGGCGCTCGCGGCGGCGGGCGTGAAGGCGCCGGAATGGCTGTAGCGCCGTCGCCGCCCGGCGCGCTCGCGGACCGTGTCCCTTCCTCGTCGTGGCGGACGTAGACGAGTGGATTCCCTCCGCGGCGAATCGCCAGATGCGACGGCAACGGTGCGAGCGCCACCCGCGCGCGACTCGGGTAGAGTGGGGCCAGGAGGACTCAGGCGCCCAGCGAGGGCGGTCTCCGGACTCCGATCGCCAGCCAAGCGCGGAGCCGGCATGAACGACCGCCAGTTGCACAATCGCCAAGTGGAGGACCACCTCGGCGAGGAGCTCCTCCGCATCCACCAAGAGTCCTACGGCAAGCGCGCCGCGCGCGCCGACGTCACCGTGAAGGACGACGTCGTCTATTGCCTGCTCGACGGCCTCGAGTTGCTGCCGAACGAGAGTTCATGATCGACGCCGGGCGGGGCGATGCCGTCGTCCAGATCCGCATGGAGTACCAGCAGGCGATAGAGGCGACATTCCGTGCTGCTGTGGAGCGCGCGACCGGCCGCCGCGTCTTCTCGTTCGCGAGCGTGACGAAGCTCTCGCCGGCCTACGTCGTCGAGATTTTCAGGCTCGGCCCGCGCAAGCAGCCGGCCCTAAGCGGGCCGGACGATGGTTGAGCCCAGCACCCGGATGCAGCGCGGCGCCGCGGCCGCGGAGATTTCGCGTGAGCCGGTCAAGCTTCTCCTGTTCGAGCCAGAGGCCCACACCGTGGGTGTAGCGACGTCCGGCGAGGTCGCCTGACGGCGCGTTCAGTAAGCGGCTGCGGCGAGGTGCTCGCCGAGGCGCGCCTCGCCGGCCGTCTCGATGCAGGCGCTCGACTGCGTACGTCTGGGTACCGACGACGGGCGCGGCATAAGCCCGTGCGTCCTGCGACGTCCCTACGACGGTCCGGCCGCCCGGGCCCGCGCCACCGCGGACTCGACCCCATCGTGCCACGGCTCACCGTGACCGCAGAGCACGGTCCGGGCATCGGTCTCGAGCAGCGCGTCCAGCGCGCTGAGGTTCCGCGCGCTGTCGGCCGTGGCTGCCCCGCACACGATCTGGGGCCCGGTGGTGCCCCGGTAGGGATCGAGCGTCACGACCGCGTCGCCCGCAAGCACGGCATCCCGCTCGGGCATGTGCAGGGCGCAGTGACCCAGGGTGTGCCCGGGAGTGAACACCACCCGCGGCGACGCCGGCACCGGGAGCGCGCCAGCCTCGTAGCGCTCCGCCGCTCTGATGCGCTTCGGAAAGAAAGCCCGGCTCTTCGCGAGCGACGCGATGATGGGCATGGCTTTGGGGTGAGTAGCGAGGTAGTACGAGCGTGGACGCTCGTGCGCGTACTGCATGGGGTGGCGCGCCAGCGGCACGTCGTTCTCGTGCACCCAGACGGACACCCCGAGCTCGCTGCGCGCTCTCTCCGCGAAGCCGATGTGGTCGAAGTGGGCGTGGGTCAACACGACCGCGGCGATCTGGTCCTTACGCCTACCCAGCTTTGCGAGCGCATCCTCCAGTGACCGCCAGGAGGTGGGCACACCGCAATCCACGATGGTGAGGCGGTCGTCCTCCTCCAGCAGGTACCAGTTCGTATAGGCGTCCTCGACGCGGTGGACGCCCTCGACGACATTGGCGTGGAGCACGTTCGGCCCTTACCCGGTCGGCGGTCGCGGAATCGGGCCCTCTCGCGGGACGTCCCGAAGGCGTTCGGGACCTGCTGCGTGACGCAGTACGGGCCTCCGCCGCGGCTGGCGAACATCGTCGCCTTGACGGCGACGACGTCTCGCCCCGGGAAGGCGGGCTCGACCACGGAGAGCGCGTCGGCGTCGGTCCGCGCGCGATCCGTTCGACGCCGCCGTCGCTCAGGAGCTGGACCGAACGGGTCCTGACGGACGGCGAGCGGGGCCAGCCTTCGGCTCGGCGCGCTGATCGGCACGGGCGTCGCGGGGTGACGCGCCCGGTGACCGCGCCGAATGCGCGTCCGGCGTACGCTTGGGTTGTGACCAGCTGCAGTCGGCTCGGAACCGGCCTCGCACGCGTTCTGCGCCACCCGACCGGTTGTCGCCGGCGCCCGGGCTGATGGCCTCGCCTCGCGACCCCGAGAAGGTCGGTGTCTCCGCCGAGCCGACGACCGCGGAGATCTCCGCACGGACGGAGGTCGGCGCTGTGCACCTGGCGGTGTCGGACCTCGAGCGCTCGATCGCCTTCTACCGCAGAGTGGTCGGGCTCGAGGTCCTCGAGCTCGACAGCGGACGGGCCTCGCTCGGCGCCGGCGACCGGGGGCTCCTTGTGGTCGTCGCGGAGCCGGGCGCAGGTCCGGCCTTCGGCTTCACCGGCCTCTACCACTTTGCGCTCCTGCTTCCGCGGCGTGTGGACCTCGCGCGCTGGCTCATGCACGCCGTGCGCGACCGTGTGCGGCTCGTCGGGCTCTCTGACCACTTCGTCAGCGAAGCCCTCTACCTAAGCGATCCGGACGGCCACGGCATCGAGATCTACTCGGACCGGCCGCGCGTGGTGTGGGAGGGGCTGGTGGCGTCGCGACTGACGACCGAGCCGCTCGACGTCGACGACCTCCTCAGCGAGGTCCGGGACCGGCGGTCCGAGAGCTTCGACGGGCTCCCCGTCGGCACCGTGATGGGACATGTGCACTTCAGAGTGGCGACGATCCCGGAGACCGTGAGCTTCTACCGCGACGCGCTCGGCTTCACGCTGATGGCGCAGCTCGGCGCCCAGGCGGCATTCCTCGCTGCCGGCGGCTATCACCATCACATCGGCGCCAATACGTGGGAGAGCGCGGGCGCTCCTCCTGCGCCGCCGGGGACGGCCGCGCTCCGGCGGGCGACGATCGTGCTGCCCGACGACACGGAGCTCGTTCGGGTCCGCGCACGCCTCGACGCGGAGGGACACGAACCGCGGGACACCCCGGACGGCACGGCGGTCCGCGATCCCTCGGGCAACCCGCTCCTCTTGGCGGTCGCCGGCCAGGAGACGAGGCGTTAAATCCGTCCGGTACGGTAGCCGGGGCGACGGCCAGCGAACGGACGAAAGATGTCATGAGCAGTCCATCTGACCGGACGTGTAGGGACCTCCTCAGCTCAAGCGCGGAGCGTGTCCGCGCAGGCATGCAAACCGTGGAGCTTGAGGAGGCCCCGAGTGAGCATCGTAATGGGACTTGACCA
>JACVRW010000110.1 GCA_014534235.1 Thermoleophilaceae bacterium
CTTAGGCCGATCAGGGCCGGCGTGGCACCGGCCGGGATGCCTAACGAGCGACCACGGCCCAAGTCGCCGCCGGGGTGCTGTACGAGCCGTCCTCGTCCCGGTAGGGGGCGAAGTTCTCCAAGATCGCCGCGCGCGTCGCCTCCCGCTCGTCATCCGGCAGCGCCATGACGACGCGCGCGAGCCGACTGGAAAGGCGGACGATCGAGTCCCACAGGTCGTCGGCGTCCGCGTACCGGAACTCGAATGCGATCTCCTCGATCTCGGGCTCGCCGAAGCCGGCCCTGGTCACGAGCTCACGGATGCGGCCGGGCTCCGCCATGGCGAAGATCCCCGGGGCACCCGGCTCGGGCGGGGACATGTGACCCCGCTGGACGAGCGTCATGCCGGGAATCGCCGCCCAGGGATTGCGGTCCGACGTTCGCCATACCGCGAACGCGAGCGGGCCGCCGCTCCGCAGCACTCGCCTCGTCTCCCTCAGCGCGGCGGCCGGGTCGGCCATCGCCATGTAGGCAAAGCGACATACCGCGGCGTCGATGCTGTCGTCCCCGAGGTCCATGCGCTCCGCGTCCATCACCCGGTACTCGACGTTCGCGAGACCGCGCCTGTCACCCAAGCGCCGCGCGACCTCGACCATCTCCGGCGCGAAGTCGGCGGAGATGACCCGGCCGTTGGCGCCAACTCGCTCGGCGATCTCGAAGCCGAGACCGCCGGTCCCGGCGGCGATCTCGAGGACCGTCTGGCCCGGCCGCGGGTCGACGGCCTCCGTGAGCCAGTCGTTCACCCGGCGGGTGCTCTCCATGAGCCAGTCGTGGCGTTCCTCCCAGCCGGGGGCCGCCTCCCCCCAGCGCTCGCGGCTCTCCGCGCGGTAGCGGTCCAGGTCGATCTCCATGCCGTGCCCGTTCGTCGCTGCGGGAGCGACGCTATACCGTGGCGTCGGCTAAGCGCCCACCCGGCGTGCCATCGAGGCGTATGACGAGCTCAACCGCCTCCCGAAGGTCCGATGCGACGGCGTCCGCATCGGAGAGGTCGAGGCGGGCGGTGAGCGCGTTCGGGACCGCGATCGTCGTCATCCCCGCCGCGGCCGCGGCTGCCAGGCCGGCGGGCGTGTCCTCGACCGCCACGCACTCCGCCGCGGGCACCGCCAGCCTCCTCGCCACAAGCTCGTAGATCTCCGGGTCCGGCTTTCCCCGGGCCACCTCGTCGCCGGTCGCGATCGCCGCGAAGACGCCCGACAGGCCGAGCGCTTCGAGTACGCGGTCGACAAACGCGCGCCTGCTCGAGCTCGCAAGCCCGACGATGCGGCCGCCGGCGGCGAGCCGGGCGACCGCCTCTGAGACGAACGGCATCGCCGTCAACTCTGCCTCCGCCAGGACGGCCTCCAGCTCGGCGGCCAGGGCCGCGGAAATCTCCGGCGCGGGGCGGCCGAGTTCCGCAGCGAGGTCGGGGAGGAAGTCCACCTCCCGCCGACCAAGGGTGTTCGAGAACCAGCCGCTCAACTCGGGCCTGCGGACCGAGGAGACGTACGCTCGAAACGCAGCCTCGTTCAACGGCTCGGAATCGACCAGGACGCCGTCCATGTCGAGCACCACTGGGCGAGGCATGGGCCGTGATCCTCCTCGGGACACCTTCGGAGAACGGTTACCACGGATTTCGATTGGAGGAGGTGGGAAGGGTCTGGCCATCACCCGCGGGCGAACTTTGTCTCACGATGTCGGCGCGTACGTCGGATTCCTCGGCAACGAGGGCGAAGAGCGAGTCCGCGCCGCCTACCCGAGACGGACGTCGACCCGCTCACGGCGATCAAGGCCGGCTACGACCCGGACAACCTCTTCCGGCTGAACCAGAACATCCCGCCCGCGCCGGGAGGACCCGGGCCGTACCCGAGCGGGCCGCCTGGGTCATCGCGTTCGACGTTTTGCCGCTTAAAGCGGCAAAAGGTCGAACACGCGCGCGGGCCTGCCCACGGCGGCGGGCCCAGAAGCCGCCGGCGTGGGCGGCGGGCCCAGAAGCCGCCGGCGTGGGCGGCGGGCCCAGAAGCCGCCGGTGGCCCGACGGCCCTCAGCGCTCGTCCCGCGGCCCGGACCAGAAGGCGTCGCCCACCGTGACGGTGCGGGCGGTCTCCGCCTGGTGGCGCAGCGAGTGGGGGTCGCCGTCCTCGTAGGCGAACATCGCCTCGGCGGGGATGCGGCGGGCCTCGCCCGTGCCGCCGAGGTACTGGTCGATCACGCGCGCGCAGCGGCGGCCCTCGGCGATCGCCGTGACGACGAGCGACTGGCCGGTGCGCGCGTCGCCGCAGGCGAACACGCCGTCGATCTTCGTTCCATAGACGGGCGCCTTGACGTTGCCGCGGCGATCTAGGTCGAGCCCTAGGTCGGTCACGAGTCCATCGTGGTCGGGGTGGGCGAAGCCGATCGCGATCAGCACCAGATCCGCCGGTACGTCGAAGTCGCTGCCCGGGACGGTGTGCAGGTCGCGCGACGAGGTCCCCTCGACGCAGCGGGCGTGCACCCCCGTGACGCGGCCGTCGACACCGACCAGCCGGGTGACCTCCGTGCCGAAGCGCCGCTCGCCGCCCTCGTCGAGCGCGTAAGTCGTCGGCGTGCGCTTCGGCGGAAGCGGCCAAGGGCTGGCCGGCGGGCGGCCGTTCGCGGGCAGCGGCGGATAGACGTCGAGGAGGAGCACGTCCTCGGCGCCCTCGCGCAACGCGTTCGAGATGCAGTCCATGCCGGTGTCACCGCCGCCCACCACGACCACGCGCTTTCGGGCCGCGGAGATCACCTCGTCGGCTGCGGTGTGCGGGGCGGACGGCCCCTCGAGCGCCGCGACCGCGCGGTTGCGCTGGTAGAGGTACTCCATCGCGAAGTGCACGCCGTCGAGCTCGCGGCCCTCCACGTCGAGGTCGCGGTGCACCCGGGAGCCAATCGCCACCACCACCGCATCGTGGCGGTCGCGCAGCTCGTCGGTGGAGAGCTCGCGCCCGACGTCAACGCCGCAGGCGAACTCGACCCCCTCCTCCTCGAGCAGCGCCACGCGCCGGTCGATGATCCACTTCTCGAGCTTCGCGTCAGGAACCCCGAAGCGCAGCAGGCCGCCCGGGGCCTCGTCGCGCTCGTAGACCGTCACCGTGTGGCCGTGCTTGTTGAGCTCGGCGGCGACGGCAAGGCCGGCCGGGCCGGAGCCCACCACCCCTACCGTGCGACCCGTGCGCGCCTCCGGCGGCTCGGGCGTGATCCAGCCCTCGTCGAAGCCGCGCGTGACGATCGCGAGCTCGATCTGCTCGATCGTGACCGGGTCGTCGTTGATGTCGAGCACGCAGGCCGACTCGCACGGCGCGGGGCAGATCAGGCCGGTGAACTCGGGGAAGTTGTTGGTCGCGTGCAGCTTCGTGAGCGCGTCGCGCCAGCGGTCGCGGTATACGAGGTCGTTCCAGTCCGGGATCAGGTTCCCGAGCGGGCAGCCCTCGTGGCAGAACGGGATCCCGCAGTCCATGCAGCGAGCGCCCTGGTCGCGCAGCGTCTCGTCGTCCGGCAGCGAGAAGTACTGCCGGTAGTCCTTGACCCGCTCGCGCGGATCGCGCTTACGGAAGCCGACCCGCTCGAGCCGCAGGAAGCCGCCGAGCTCGCCCACTACGCAACCGGCTCCGGGGTCGCGACCTTTTCCGGCTCGAGCTCCGCCAGCGCCCGCTTGTAATCGTGCGGCATCACCTTGACAAAGTGGGGCAGCGCCGCGGGCCAGCCCTCCAGGAGCCGCTCGGCCACACGGGAGCCCGTGCGCTCGGCATGCTCGGCCACGAACTCGCGCAGCTCCTCGCCCTCGTCGACGCCGATCTCGTCGAAGCCGACGAGGTCCGTGTTGCAGCGGTCGCGGAAGCGGCCGTCGACGTCGAGCACGTACGCAATGCCGCCGCTCATCCCCGCGGCAAAGTTGAGACCGGTCCGCCCCAGCACGACCACGCGGCCGCCCGTCATGTACTCGCAGCCATGGTCGCCGACACCTTCGACCACCGCGATCGCGCCGGAGTTCCGCACCGCGAAGCGCTCGCCGGCGAGTCCCCGGAAGAACGCACGCCCCGAGGTGGCGCCGTAGAGCACCACGTTGCCGACGATGACGTTGCGCTCGGCGACGAAGCGGGCATCGCGCGGCGGGCGAACGACGAGCGTGCCGCCCGACAGGCCCTTGCCGGTGTAGTCGTTGGCGTCGCCCTCGAGCAGGAGCGTCACCCCGCCAGCGAGCCACGCGCCGAAGCTCTGGCCGGCCGAACCCCGGAAGGAGACCTCGATCGTGCCGTCGGGCAGCCCCTCGCGCCCGTGCCGGCGCGCGATCTCCCCGGAGAGCAGCCCGCCGACGGCTCGGTTCTTGTTCTCGATCCTCCGCTCGAGCCGCACGGGCCGGCCGTCCTCGACCGCTTCGCGCGAGTCGCGCAGAGCGGCGTGGTCGATCGAGTCCTCGATGGCCGGGTCCGGCCCGCGCACGCAGTGCCGGGGCCCGTCGGTCTCGGGCGCCTCGAGCAGCGCGCTCAGGTCGATACTCGCCGCCTTCCAGTGCTGCACCGCCTCGTCGCGGGCCAGCAGGTCGGTGCGCCCGATCAGCTCCGCAATCGAGCGGACCCCTAGGCGCGCCATGATCCGCCGCGCCTCCTCGGCGACCATGAAGAGGTAGTTGACGACGTGCTCCGGCTGGCCCGCGAAGCGGCGGCGGAGCTCGGGGTGCTGGCTGGCCACCCCCACCGGGCAGGTGTTCAGGTGGCAGACCCGCATCATCACGCAGCCGAGGGCGACCAGCGGGGCGGTGGAGAACCCGAACTCGTCCGCGCCGAGGATCGCCGCGATGACCACGTCGCGGCCGGTGCGCATCTGACCGTCGGCCTCGACGAGGATGCGCGAGCGGAGGTCGTTGCGCAGCAGGGTCTGCTGCGTCTCCGCGATCCCGATCTCCCAGGGGATGCCCGCGTGCTGGATCGACGCCTGCGGCGACGCGCCGGTGCCGCCGTCGTGGCCGGCGATGACGACGTGGTCCGCGTTCGCCTTCGCCACGCCCGCCGCCACCGTGCCGACGCCGAACTCGGCGACGAGCTTCACCGAGATCCGCGCGTGGGGGTTCGCGCAGCGAAGGTCGTAGATCAGCTGCTTGAGGTCTTCGATCGAGTAGATGTCATGGTGCGGCGGGGGCGAGATCAGACCCACGCCGGGCGTCGAGTAGCGAAGCCGCGCGATGTAGCGGTCGACCTTGTGCCCCGGCAGCTGGCCACCCTCGCCGGGCTTGGCCCCCTGCGCGACCTTGATCTGGAGCTCGTCCCCGTTCACCAGGTAGTGGACGGTCACCCCGAAGCGGCCGGACGCCACCTGCTTGATCGAGGAGCGCCGCTCGTCCTCGAAGCGGGCCGGGTCCTCGCCCCCCTCGCCCGTGTTCGACCTCCCGCCCAGGCGGTTCATCCCGACCGCGAGCACTTCATGCGCCTCCGGCGACAGCGCCCCGAGCGACATCCCGCCCGACTTGAAGCGCTTCACGATCTCCGTCGCCGGCTCCACCTGGGCCGGCGGTATCGGCTCCACGTCGTCGCTGAAGCGGAGGAGCCCGCGCAGGGTCGACTTGGGGACCGCCACGTGGTTGACGTACGTGGCGAAGCGGTCGTAGGCGTCCGCGCCGTCCTCGGAGCGCGCGGCGTGCTGGAGCGTCGCGATCGTCTCCGGGTTCCAGCCGTGGAACTCGCCGTCGCGGCGCCACGCGTAGATACCTCCGGGCGGCAGGAGCTCGGAGGCGGCTGCGGGATACGCGCGCGCGTGGCGGTCGATCGCCTCCCGGGCCAGCACGTCGAGGCCCACGCCGCCGAGCCGCGACGGCGTGCCCGTGAAGTGGCGGTCGACGAGCGCGGGGTCCAGCCCGACCGCCTCGAAGATCTGCGCGCCGGTGTAGGACCGGATCGTCGAGATCCCCATCTTGGACAGGATCTTGAGGAGCCCCTTGCCGATCGCCTTGATAACGCGCTGCTCGGCCTCCTCCGGGCTCATCCCCTCCGGCAGGCGCCGATCACGATGGAGCGCGTAGAGCGACTCGAACAAGACGTACGGGTTGACCGCGGCGGCGCCGTAGCCGATCAGGCAGGCCACGTGGTGGATCTCCTTGATCTGGCCGGTCTCCACGACGAGCCCGCTCTGGAGGCGCGTCCCCTCCCGGACCAGGTGCTGGTGCACCGCGCCCACGGCAAGGAGCGACGGCATCGCCGCCCGCTCGGCGCCGAGGTTGCGGTCGGAGAGGATGATGATGTTCACGCCGCGGGCCACGAGCTCGGACGCCTCGGCGCACATCGCGGCGAGCCGGCGCTCCATCCCCTTCGGCCCTTCCGCCACCGGCCAGGTCATGTCGATGGTGCGCGCCTCGAACACGCTGTGGTCGACCTGGCGCAGCTTCTCGAGCTCAGAGTTGCGGAGGATGGGTTGCGGCATGACCAGCTGATGGCAGTGATCGGGCGTCTCCCCGAGCAGGTTGATCTCCGGGCCGATGCAGGCCTCGAGGCTCATGACGATCGACTCGCGGAGCGGGTCGATGGCGGGGTTCGTCACCTGGGCGAACATTTGCTTGAAGTAGGAGAAGAGCGGCGGGCGCTGGTCCGACAGCGCGGCGAGCGCGACGTCGTTCCCCATCGAGCCCGTCGGCTCGGCGGCGTCGCGCGCCATCGGCGCGAGCAGCACCGTCAGGTCCTCCTCGGCCCAGCCGAAAGCCAGCTGCTTCGCACGCAGGGGCTCCACGCGCGGCACGCGCGGGCTCTTCTCGGGCAGGTGCTCGATGTGCACCACCCGGTCGCGCAGCCACCGGCCGTACGGGCGGCGGCGGGCGAGCTCGAGCTTGATCTCCTCGTCTGGCACCACCCGGTCGCGCTCGACGTCGACGAGGAACAGCTTCCCCGGGTGGAGGCGGCCCTTCGCCTCGATCTGGTCGTCCGGAACGTCGAACACGCCGGTCTCCGAGGCGAGCACGACCCAGCCGTCCGCGGTGATCAGCCAGCGCCCCGGCCGCAGGCCGTTGCGGTCGAGCGTTGCGCCGATCACCCGGCCGTCCGTGAACGCCACCGCGGCCGGTCCATCCCAGGGCTCGACCAGCGACGAGTGGTAGGCGTAGAAGTCGCGCACCTCGGGCGGGAGCTCCGGCCGGCCGCGGTGGGCCTCCGGGATCAGCATCGAGATCGCGTGGGCCGGCGAGCGGCCGCCCATCACGAGCAGCTCGAGCAGGCCGTCGAGCGACGCGGAGTCCGAGATGTCGTCGCGCAGCAGCGGGCGGATCTTGTCGATGTCGTCGCCGAACAGCGGCGAGGCCAGCGTGAGCTCGCGGGCCCGCATCCAGTTGCGGTTGCCGCGCAGGGTGTTGATCTCGCCGTTGTGGGCCAGCATCCGATACGGGTGGGCGAGCTCCCAGCTGGGGAACGTGTTCGTGGAGAAGCGCGAATGGACGAGCGCGAGGCGGCTCGCCAGGCGCTCGTCGCACAGCTCCGGGAAGTAGCGCGACAGCTGGGGCGCCATGAGCATCCCCTTGTAGACGACCGTGCGCGAGGAGAAGCTCGGGATCGCCAGGCCGTCAGGCTGCTCGCGCTCGATTACCCGGCGGATCACGTAGAGCTTCCGCTCGAACGCGTCCTGGTCGGGCACGTCATCGCCCGCCTCGATGAACAGCTGCTCGATCCGCGGCGCGACCGCCCGTGCGGTGATTCCGCAGGCGTCGTCCACGACCGGCACCTGGCGCCAGCCGAGCACTCGCTGGCCCTCGGCCTCGGCCCTGCGCTCGACGAGCCGGCGGGCGTCGTCGCCGCGCTCGCGCGGGAGGAAGCAGACGGCGACGCCGTAGCGACCGGGCTCCGGCAGCTCGAAGCCGACCTCCGCGCGGAAGAAGGCGTCCGGAACCTGGATCAGGATGCCGGCGCCGTCACCCGTGTCCGGGTCCGCGCCCTCGGCACCCCGGTGCTCGAGGTGCTCGAGCGCCCAGAGGGCGCGGAAGATGACCTCGTGCGACGCGGGCGCGCGCAGCCGCGCGACGAACGCGACGCCGCAGGCGTCGTGCTCGTAGCTCGGGTCGTACAGGCCGCGGGACGCCTGCGTCTCGGTTCACCTCCTGGGCTGAGCGCCGGCTCGGAGCGGGCGCGCGGACGGGGACGGGGCGACGAAATCATACGGATAGCCCGGTCGATAGGGTGCCGGACCGGTCCCTCATGGCACGCACGATTACCGTTCTCTCGCACTACCTGGAGCTGGGTGAGGAGCTCGTGTCGCCGCTCGGCGGCTTCGGGGAGCAGCGGGCGCGGCTGGCGGCGCTGCGGGCGGAGCTCGTGGCCGCCTAGTGTCGGAACTGCTCTTCAAGCCCGCCGCCGCGCTGGCTCGCCTCATCCGCGACGGCGAGCTGACCTCCCGCGAGCTCGTCGAGGCCTCGCTGGCCCGTATCGAGGCCCTCGACCGCGAGCTGAACGCCTTCTGTCACCTCGATCCGGACGGCGCGCTCGCGGCGGCGGATCGCGTAGCGGCGGGCGACCCGCGGCCGTTCGCGGGGGTGCCCATCGCCATCAAGGACACGGCGGAGGTGGCGGGCTGGCCGTACACGCTCGCCTCGGACATCTTCGGCGACTTCGTGCCCGACTACGACACGTACGCGGTGCGCCGACTGCGCGAGGCCGGCTTCGTGCCGGTCGGCAAGACCAGCCTTCCCGAGTTCGGCATCCTGCCGGTGACCGAGCCGCGCCGCTTCGGCCCCACCCGCAACCCCTGGGACACGGAGCGCACGCCGGGTGGCTCCTCCGGCGGGTCGGCAGCCGCCGTGGCGGCCGGCATGGTGCCGCTCGCCCACGGCAGCGACGGCGGCGGCTCCATCCGCATCCCGGCCGCGTGCTGCGGCCTCGTGGGCCTGAAGCCGGCGCGCGGGCGGATCTCCCGCGGCCCGGATCAGGGCGACGACTTCCTCGTCCAGGACGGCGTCCTAACCCGAACGGTGGCCGAGACGGCAGACCTCCTCGACGTGCTCGCCGGCTACGAGCCGGGCGACAGCACGTGGGCCCCGCCGCCGGCCGAGCCGTTCGCCGCGGCGGCTCGGCGCGAGCCGGGCCGCCTGCGGATCGGGTTCACCACCGAGCCCGCGGCGGAGACGGAGATCGATCCGCAGTCCGAGCGCGCGGTCGGCGACGCCGCGGATCTGCTCGCCTCCCTCGGCCACGAGGTCGAGGAGGTCGCCGCGCCGTGGGCGGGGCAGGACCTGCTACGCGTTTTCGCGGTCGTGTTCGGCACGCCGGTCGCGCTGGGGGTCTGGTTCGGCGCCCAGGTGACCGGTCGGGAGCCGCGCGAGGAGCTCGTCGAGCCCCTCACATGGACGGTCTGGAACGGCATCCAGCGGCGCACACCGCTCGACTACCTGCTCGCCCGAACCCAGCTCTCGGGCGCCGCGCGCGGGATCGTCAGCCTCTGGGACGACCACGACGCGATCCTCACGCCGGCCCTGGCGGAGCGGCCCGTCCGCGTCGGCGAGATCGACCCATGCAGCGACGATCCGTGGGAGGACTTCCGCCGCTCCGCCCGGTTCACGCCGTACACGGCGATCTTCAACGTGACCGGCCAGCCGGCGATCTCCGTCCCGCTCTTCCAGGGCGACGACGGCCTGCCGCTGGCGGTCCAGCTGGCGGGGCGTCCGGCCGACGAGGGCACGCTCCTGTCGCTCGGGGCCCAGCTCGAGGGCGCCCGCCCGTGGGCCGACCGCCGCCCGGCTGTGGCGACCGCGTAGCGCAGTTGAGGCTCAGACAGCCAACAGGACGTCGTGGTCGCGGGCGTAGGTGAGCAGGACGAGCGCCGCGTCGACTGGCAGCCGGCGCAGCTCGTCCACCTCGTCGTTCGGCACGAAGCCGAGCTCGTCCTCGACCTCCATCAACCAGTAACGGACGAGCTTCGATCGCCCCTTGTTGTCGCGGTACTCGCTCGACGGGAGCTCCCGGACCAACCGGCAGCGCATCCCCGTCTCCTCCTCGACCTCCCGCAGCGCCGCGTCCTCGAACGACTCGCCCGCGTCGAGCTTCCCCTTGGGGAACGCCCAATCGTCGTATTGCGGGCGGTGGACGAGGACGACGTGCCCGTCTCGGTCGAGCACGACGCCGCCGGCGGCCTGGACCTCCGCCATCACAGCTCGCTGACGTCCGCGCCGCCCGGTGAGAACGCCACGCGCCGGATGCGGCAGTCTGGCGCCTCCGACCTGAGGTGGTCCATGACAGCCCCGGTCTGCTGCCAGTGGCACCAGAAGAGCACAGCAGGGCCGGCACCGGAGACGGTCGCGCCCACGGCGCCCAGCTCCTCGCCGCGGTCGACGAGCTCCATCGAGCGCGGGTAGAGGTGGCGGCGCCGCGGCTGGTGCACACGGTCGCGAAGGCCGCGACCGATCAGCGAGAAGTCGTCCCTGGCCAGCCCGAGCACGAGCAGCGAAGCATGCCCCACGTTGTGGACTGCCTCGTCCAGCGGCACCACCTCCGGCATCGCCGCCCGGGCCTCCGCGGTGGGCACCTCGTGGTCCGGGATCGCCACCACCCCCTCCAGGCCGGGCGCCGGCTCGAACCGGACGGGCTCGCCGTCGGCCGGGCAGATCGCGAATCCACCGTAGAGCGCGGCGGCGACGTTGTCGGGGTGGCC
>JACVRW010000031.1 GCA_014534235.1 Thermoleophilaceae bacterium
CATCGGCGCGATGCCGGGAACGATCATCCGCGCGCTGCGGGACGCCGGGTCGAACAACCCGGTCCTGATGATCGACGAGATCGACAAGATGGGCGCGGACTTCCGCGGCGATCCTGCCAGCGCCATGCTCGAGGTGCTCGATCCCGAGCAGAACTCGAGCTTCCGCGACCACTACCTCGACCTGCCGTTCGACCTGTCGAACGTGTTCTTCATCTGCACGGCGAACCAGCTCGACACCGTGCCGCCCGCGCTCGGGGATCGGATGGAGACGATCGAGCTGTCCGGCTACACGCACGAGGAGAAGCGCGAGATCGCCAAGCGGTACCTCGTGCCGCGTCAGATGGAGCGCAACGGGCTGGGCAGGTCGAAGATCGAGTTCATGGACGAGGCGCTCGATGTGATCATCGAGGGCTACACGCGGGAGGCCGGGGTGCGCAGCCTCGAGCGCGAGATCGGCTCCGTGTGCAGGAAGGTCGCGCGCGAGTTCGCCGAGGGAACTCGACGCTCGAAGCGCACGATCCGCGCGAATACGGTTACGGAGCTGATCGGGAAGCGCCGCTTCCAGCCGGACGTCCAGCGGCGCACGGGTGAGCCCGGCGTGGCCACCGGCCTCGCCTGGACGCCGGTCGGCGGCGACGTGCTGTTCGTCGAGGCAACCGCCTTCCCGGGCGACGGCAAGCTCCAGATCACGGGGCAGCTGGGCGACGTGATGCGGGAGTCGGCGGAGGCGGCGCTCTCGTACGTGAAGACCGCGGCGGCGTGGCTGGACGGCGGCCTCCCCGACGAGTGGTTCCGCAGCCACGACGTGCACGTCCACGTCCCGGCCGGCGCCATACCCAAGGACGGCCCGAGCGCCGGGATCACGATGGCCGTCGCGCTCGCCTCGCGCCTGACCGGGCGGCCCGTCCGGTCCGACACGGCGATGACCGGCGAGATAACCCTGACCGGACAGGTCCTACCCATCGGCGGCCTGAAGGAGAAGGCGCTGGCGGCTCAGCGCGCGGGGATCAACCGCCTGATCATCCCCCGGCGCAACGAGCCGGACATCGACGACATTCCCGAGCACTTGCGCAGGCGCATGGAGTTCGTCCTCGTGGACAGCGCCGACCAGGTGCTCGACGCCGCGCTCGAGAAGCCGGCTCGCCCCGCGCGCGTGTCCGCGTTGCCGCACCCGGGTAGAGTGTCGGCAGCCGTCAGCGGATCCGAGGAGAGCAATGGCAGCTAAGAAGAAGGCCGCAAAGGCCGGAGCCGGAGCGGTCGCCGCTGGAAAGGCGGTCCGCTCGAACCCGTACGTCCAGCGCGCGATGGAGGACCCCGAGCTGCGCGAGAACCTGCGCAGCGCCTTCGGTTCCGCGCGCAAGGCCTATACGCGGATATCGAACGGCAAGGGCCCGGTCAAGGCCGTCACCGAGGACAAGAAGGTGCAGCGCGAGCTGCGGGATGCGGCGACCTCGCTGAAGGACGTCGCCGACTCGCTGCGCGGAAGCAAGCAGAAGAGGAAGAAGCGCCGCAAGGGCCGCCTGCTTCTCATGGCCATCATCGGGGGAGCGGTCGCCATCGCCTTCAGCGAGGGCCTGCGGAAGAAGATCCTCGACGCGCTCTTCGGAGCCGAGGAGGAGTTCGAGTACACGGCGAGCACGACCCCCGAGCCCGCCACCGGCTCGAGCGAGGGCCCGCCCTCGGGCGAGAGCGAGCCCGTGAGCACCACATAGCGGCAACCGACATCGTCTGACTCGAGAGGGGCGCCCGGCGGGCGCCCTTTTCGGTGGGGGGCGCCCGGGACGCTCTGGCTGGCCGGCCAGCTAGAGTACGCGGGCGAGGGATGGACGCCTCGCTCGCCATACCGAAGCGGCTCGAGGGGGAGAAGGCTCAGCGCATTATCGCCGCTATGCGGGTCAGCGTGGCCTCGCGCGGCGCGGCCGGATCGACCTTCGACCACGTCGCGCGCGAGGCCGGCGTCTCGCGAGGCCTGCTCCACTACTACTTCGGCTCGAAGGAGCGGCTGCTCGTCGAAGTCGTGCGGCAGGACTGCGACGCCCGCATCCGGGCGATGGACGAGCGGCTCGCCGGCGCCCGCAGCGTCGACGAGGTGATGGACGCGCTGCTCGTCGGGCTGCAGGAGTTCATCGGCGAGCCGAGCAGCCAGGCGGTCATCTACGAGATGCTGAGCGCGTCGCGCCGCTCGGACGAGATTCGCGCCGAGATGGCCGAGCTCTACCGCCGCTGGCGCACCCACATGGCGGTGGCACTCCGGGACAAGGAGCGCGAGGGCGTCGTCACGCTCGAGACCGACGCCGAGGCCGTGGCGTCGATGCTGATCGCGCTCGGCGACGGCTTCGGCATCCAGGTGATCTCGGACCCGGAATGGGAGCGCGCCGCGGCGTTCGAGCTCGGCGTGGGCCTGGCACGGCGGATGCTCGGCGCGCCGGAGTAGCTCCGGCCCGCCCGGCTTCGGTCGCGGCCGGCGGCAGAGCCAGTGTGACGCCGATCACACTCGCCGTGCGTCCTCCCGTATCGACTACGCAGTCTTCCTGCTGTCGCGGATCCGCGAGCGGTACGACGCCACCGGCGACACCCGGAAGGCCGTCGCCCAGGGCCTACGGGCGAGCGCGGCGACGATCTCGAGCGCCGCCCTGATCATGGTCGCGGTGTTCGGGGTCTTCGCCTCGACCGGGCACGCCCTCGATCAAGGAGATCGGCTTGGCTGTCCGTGGCGATCGCGCTCGACGCCACGCTGGTCCGCCTCATCCTCGTGCCGGCGACGATGGAGATCATGGGTCACTGGAACTGGTGGCTGCCGGCGTGGCTCGACAGGCTCCTACCGCGCGCCGGATTCGAGGGCGCGGGCGGGGAGCGCCGCCCGCAGCGCCCGCAGCTCCTGCGCGATCCCGTCGGCGACGAGGTCTAGGCGCTGCACGGCGCCCGCGTCGGCGCAGAGGCCGAACGAGAGCCGGTCGGCGGCCGACACGACGGCCACGCGCAGCGCATGGCGGTCGGCGATCTCCACGAGGTCGTGCATCTTGATCAGGCGGGAGCCCATCACCGTGGGCCTGCCCTGGGGCCCCGGGACGTTCGAGACGTTGACGGCGAACACGCGCGGGCTCATCGCCCAGCGCTGGGCGAGGCGCTCCAGGGAGCGGGACCACCGCCGGAGGTCGCTGAAGAAGGAGTCGAGGGCGTCCGCTTCGTGCGCGGCCTTACGCTCGCGGGTCTCCGCCGCGATGGCGAGCAGCCGAGCGAGTGGGTCCGGCTCGTCCAGCGGCAGGGAGACGAACATGAACGAGTCGCGGTTCGCCAGGACCTTCTCGCCCGGGCGGTGCAGGCTCACCGGCACCTTCACCCGCAGCTCGTGCGGCTCGGCGCCCATGTTGTCGAGCAGGCGGCGGAGGCCGCCGGCCACCGCCGCGAGAACGACGTCGTTCACCGTGGCGCGCTCCGGCGCGCCGTGGGCGAGCGCCTTGACGTCCTCCAGCGGAAAAGAACGAAAGGCGGCGCGCCGGCGGGGGCCGGCCGGGCGTGCGAGCGGGGACGGATGACCGTCCGGCGCGAGCGCGCGGTGGATCGCCGCGAGCCGCTCCCGACGGGCGGTCGCGTCCGGGCGGTTCCCCCGCCGGCACGCGAGGGTGCGCGCGCCTTCCGCCACTCGGCGGGCGACCCAGCCGGCACGCCAGAGAGTGGCGTCCGCGAGCAGCGCGGCGGGACGCGGCCTCGTCGCGTCCGCGAGCTCGCCGGAGGAGCGGTCCGGCCGCCGCTGAGAGTCCGCCTCGTCGTCGCTCGGATCGAGGAGCAGGGTTCGGATGATCCGCATGGCCATCATCCCGTCCGCCATGCAGTGGTGCAGGCGCAGCACGATCGCGGTCCGGCGGCCGCCGAGCGACAGCACGTCCAGCGCCCACAGCGGCCGGGCGCGGTCGAGGTGCACCGCCATCAGGGCCGCGACCGCGCGCTCCAGCGCCGCGTGATCCTCCACGCGGCCGCCGTCACGCACGTGACGATCGAGGGCGAATCGCTCGTCCGGGAGCCACGCCGGCGGGGCAATCCCCAGCGGGGCCGGCACGAGACGGTTCCGGAGTTGCGGCACCCCGGCCAGCCGCCGCCCGACCAGGAGGCGGACCTGGTCCGCGTCGTGGGCGCCGTCGACCATGAGGACCTTGCACGTGTGGCCACTGACGGGTCCGCGCTCGCGGGCCAGGATGCGCGCGTCCTCGTCGGTGAGCCGCTCGACGATCACGGCTCTGCGACTGTACCGTGGGGGAGGGCGTGGCGTTCACCGCCCACGGGAGAGCCTCGGTGGCGGCCGAGGAACTCGAGTCGGCGGACACGGTGGTCGCAGTGGAGGTGGTGGTCGAGCGCGTGCAGGACCACCTCGCCGACGGGCGCACCGAGATGCTCGACGGCGCCCACTGGCGGTGGCTCGACCGGCAGGCGGCCGAGAGCGAGCCGGCGATCGTCGCCGAGCTGCAGCACCTCGGGCGGCGCGGTTGAACGTCTGACCGTCAGCCGGCGACGGTGTCAGCCGGCTATGAACGACGTGCCGCGAGGGCCTACGCGGCCAGCTTCGGCGAGCGCCACGGATTCGCCAGCCGCCGCCCGAGCTCATCGCCCAGCTCGTCGATGGGCAGCCGGATCTGCTCGAGCGTGTCGCGGTCGCGCAGCGTGACGGTCCGGTCGTCGAGCGTCTGGCCGTCGACCGTCACCCCCCATGGGGTCCCGATCTCGTCTTGGCGCCGGTAGCGCCGGCCGATCGAGCCGCCGTCGTCGTACTCGGCCGGGACCGAGCCGCGCAGATCCTCGTAGATCTCGCGCGCGAGCTCCGGCATGCCGTCTCGATTCACGAGCGGCAGCACCGCCACCTTCACCGGCGCAAGCTGGGGATGGAGCCGCAGCACGGTGCGCTGCCGGCCCTCCACCTCCTCCTCGTCGTAGCCGTCGCACAGGAGCGCCAACATCGTCCGCCCCACGCCGCCGGCGGGCTCGATCACGTGTGGGACGTACCGCTCCTGCGTCGCGGTGTCCACGTACTCGAGCTTCTCGCCCGAGTACTTGGCGTGCTGCGTGAGGTCGAAGTCGCCGCGGTTCGCGATCCCCTCGAGCTCGGACCAGCCGATCGGGTAGAGGTACTCGATGTCGCTGGTCGCGTTCGAGTAGTGCGAGAGCTCCTCGGGGCCATGGGGGCGGAGCCGCAGGCGCTCGCGGTCGAGCCCCAGCCGCTCGTACCAGTCCATGCGCTCCTGGAGCCAGTACTCGTGCCAGCTATCGACCTCGTCCGGGGGGACGAAGAACTCCATCTCCATCTGCTCGAACTCGAGGGTGCGGAAGATGAAGTTGCCGGGAGTGATCTCGTTGCGGAACGACTTCCCGACCTGGGCGATGCCGAAGGGCGGCTTACGGCGCGCCCACTGGAGCGTCGTCTTGAAGTCGAGGAAGATGCCCTGGGCGGTCTCGGGGCGCAGGTAGACGGTCGAGGCCGCGTCCTTCACCGGCCCGATCGTCGTCTCGAACATCAGGTTGAACGCGCGC
Source organism: Thermoleophilaceae bacterium (assembly GCA_014534235.1). Classification (GTDB taxonomy): domain Bacteria; phylum Actinomycetota; class Thermoleophilia; order Solirubrobacterales; family Thermoleophilaceae; genus JACVRW01. Next base: position 5,521 of record JACVRW010000031.1, read on the forward strand.
GCCTCGGTGAGGTCGCATTCCGGGTAGTCGCCGGGTAGCTTCGATGGCGCCCTGCCGCACCGAACCTCCGGGTGGCCGTCGCCGGCGCGCTCTTCCTCGATGTGATCCGCCCGGAAGCGCAGCTTGCAGCTGCGGCAGTCGACCAGCGGATCGGTGAAGCCCTCGAGGTGGCCGGACGCCTCCCACGTGCGGGGGTGCTGGATGATCGCCGAGTCGAGCGCCACGATGTCGTCGCGCTCCTGGATCATCGCCTTCCACCACTGCGCGATGACGTTGTTCTTCAGGAGAACGCCGTGATGCCCGTAGTCGTAGGTGTTGGCGATGCCGCCGTAGATCTCGGACGCGGGAAAGATGAAGCCCCGCCGCTTGCAGAGGGCGACGATCTTCTCCATGGTGACCACGGCGGTGAGCGTAGCGGTGGACGAGGGCCGAGCGAAGGGACGCAAGCGAAGCGACGGGAGGTGGCACTCCTATACTCAGAGTGCCATGCCCATCTACGAGTACCGCTGCGACCGGGGGCACACATTCGAGGTCATCCAGCGGATGACCGACGACCCGGTGACCAGCTGCTCGACGTGCGAGGCGCCGGTGCAGCGTGTCTTCCACCCGGTGGCCGTCCACTTCAAGGGCTCCGGCTTCTACAACACGGACTACGGAAAGCAGAAGGCCGGCTCGACCACCTCCGAGGACTCGACGAAGTCTGAGACGAAGACGGAGTCGTCGAAGACGGAATCCTCGACGGCGTCCGAATCGAAGAGCTCGTCGGACTAGCGAACGCCTGCGCCCCGCGGCCGCCCGCTTGAGCGGTCAGCCCCAGGACGCCTCGCTCATCGGTCTGAAGCTGGTGGTCAGGATGCGCATGCGCCTCGGGCGCGTCAGCGCGAACACCACGACGTCGGCGACCTCGTCGGCGGTCATCATGTCCTCGAGCTCGGGGTCGCCCTGCTCCCGGCCTGCGCCGATCGCGAAGCCGGTCTTCACGCCGCCCGGACAGATGCACGTCGCCCGCACGCCGCGGTCGCGCAGCTCATGGTCGAGGGCGCGCGTGAACCCCACCTGGCCGAACTTCGATGCGTTGTAGGCCGCCTCGCCGGGGAAGGCGCGGAGGCCGGCGACGCTCGCGAGCGAGATGAAATCGCCTTCGCCCACCGCGATCAGGTGGGGCAGCGTGGCGGCCGCGGTGTAGAGCGTGCCCTTGAGGTTCACGTCGATGATGGACTCGAGCTGCTCCGGGTCGAGCTCGACGAAAGGCCCGTACGCCCCGACACCCGCGTTCGCGACGACGACGTCGAGACGCCCAAAGCGCTCGATGACCGCATCCACGGCGTCCTCGACCGACGCGCGGTCACGCACGTCGCACGCCAGCCCCATCGCACGTTCGAGTCCGAGGTCGTCGCCGCGCCGCGAGATCATGCCGACGGATGCACCGGCGTCATGCAGCCTCCGCGCCACAGCCGCGCCGATGCCACCGCTCGCCCCCGTGACGAGCGCGACCTTGCCTTCCAGTTCCATGCGTCTCCTCCGTTCGACTGGTAGGGGGCGCAGCGTACGCCCGCCCGAGCAGAGGGCGGCTTACTCCGGCGTACGGTCCCTGCTGGGAACGCCCTCGGGAAACCGCGGCAACCCGTCATCGGGGATCGGGTCCCACGGGGCCGAATAGGCGGTGAACTGGTGCGCGCTCGGGCGGATCCCGGGGTCCCGGTCGAGCGCGCCCATGCGCACGCTGATCACCCCAGGATCGTCGGGGTGCGTCGCGTACAGGTGGCCGCCGCAGTTCGCGCAGAAGGACTTCTCCCAGCCGTCGGGCGGGCGCCAGGTGCGTACCAGCTCCTCGCCGTCGGTGATCCGGAAGGAGTCGGACACCGTGCTGGCGCTCACGGAGAATGCGCTGCCGGTGCGCCGCTGGCAGCGATTGCAATGGCAGTAGAGCGCGTCGCCCAGAGGCCCGGAGACCTCGAAGCGCACAGCTCCGCACATGCACGCGCCGGTCAGGGGCGGGGCCTCGGCCACGGGCTCACCTTACCGTTGGACGCCGGCCTTCCACCCCGGGCCTCCGCTACGAAGCCCAGGGGCCGATCCCGTCCACGCGCTCGACCGCGATCCGCGTACGGACGCCTGGCGGTGGATCGTCCATCGGCGGGAAGCGCACGTCGCGACCGAGGTGGACGCGGGCGAGCTCCTGCAGCAGCTCCGGGGCACCGCCTTCCTCGATCGTCGCCCTGCCGTGCACGACGAGGTACTCACGCAGGCCGGGCGGCCGGATCTCGCTGCCCTCGAAGGAGACCGTCACCCGCGGGTGGCGGTGGATGTTCTCGAGCTTTCGCTGGCGCGGGTTCAGCTGCGCGGTGCGGAGATCGTCGCCGTCGACGGCGACCCACACGCACGTGACACTCACATTGCCGAGCCGGTCGCGGTGAGTCTCCGGCAGGTCGCCCTGCTCGTCCGCCGCGCACATGTACGCCCTCCGGCAGGAAGGCGATGTAGTCCTCGACGCTCAGAGTCCTATCGGGCACCGGTGACATCCCGCGATGCTACGACCCCTCGAGTAGCTTCCGAACGGCGTCCTCCTTGGCGCCCTCCGACACGAACAGGTTGCTGCCATTTATGCAGCAGCCCGCCTCGAGGACCTCGGTCTCGTCCGAGTTCCCGGTGGCGAGGTCCGCGAAGAGCGCCATCAGGCCGGGGCCCTTCATGTCCGACTTGAGCGCTCGCGGCGCCTGCCAGCTCACCCAGGGCAGGCGGAAGAAGGTCTCCACCGAGGTGACCTTGTCCCCCATCGCGCGCAGGACCTCCTGCTGGCGCGCGGCACGAGCCCGGTCGTCCTCCCCGGGAGCGCACGTGTTCTTCCGGACGCGGGCGTAGCCGAGGGCGCGGGTGCCGTCGAGCTCGATCTCGCCCTTCCGGAAGTTCAGGCCCTTCCAGAAGTTGTCGAAGGGCGGCGAGCAGATGCGCGTCTTGTTGTTCACGGTGATCCCACCGAGTGCGTCGACCAGTTCGGGGAAGTCCTCGAAGTCGACTTCCACGAGGTGGTTGATCTCGAGCCCATTGCCGAGGAAGGACTCCAGCGTCTCGATCGTGAGCGCCGGGCCGCCGAGTGCGTAGGACGCGTTGATCTTCTGGGTCCCAAAGCCCGGGATCTCGGCCTCGATGTCGCGTGGAATCGAGAGCTTGCGCACGCTGCCCAGGCTGGCGTGGACGAGCATGATCGTGTCGGCGCGCGAGGGACCCTCTTGCGACTCGTCGATCGACTCGCCGCGGCGCGCGTCCGACCCGAGCACCAGGATCGTGCTGCCGGTGAGGAGGTTGCCGCCGCCGGACAGTGCCCGTTCGGCCTTGGCCGACACTCCCTCCTGCAGCTGCGCGCTCACGAAGAAGATGAGGAGGGAGAGGAGCATCCAGCCGGCGACCGCCAGCGCGATCCACTTGAGGACCCGGCCCGGCGTGATTCCGCGCCGCTGGGCGGGCGGCTCACGATCCCCGTCGCGTACGCGTGACAGCCGGCGCCGCAGGGCCTCCAGGTCGCCGCCGCGCGCCAGCGGCCCGCGGCGCGAGCGGTACACCTTGTACTCCGGAGGACCGGGCTTCGGCTCGCTCACCCCCCTCTGTATACCTACCGGCCATGCCGCCAAGGCGCGTTATCGGGATCGACGCGGGGGGCACGAAGCTGCTGGGAGGCGTCGTCGACGAGGGTCTCATCGTGCACCACAGGGTGCACAGGCTCTGGCGAGGAAGCGATCGCCGCGACACGCTCGAGATCTTCGTCGAGGCCGTGGAAGAGGCACGCGCCGCCGCCCCCGACGTGACGGCGGTCGGCTTCGGGATCCCATCCCTCGTCGAGCCGGAGACGGGGGTCTCGCGCTGGTCGAACCATCTCCCGCTCGACGAGGTCCCGTTCCGTGATCTGATGAGCGAGCGCCTTGGGCTGCCCGTCGTCGTCGACAACGACGCGAATGTGGGACTACTGGCGGAGCATCGAAGCGGCGCGGCGCGGGCGGTCAGGCATGCCGTGTTCGTGGCGCTCGGGACCGGCGTCGGGAGCGGCCTGCTGCTCGACGGGAGCATCTACCGCGGCGCGACCGGGGTGGGGGCCGAGATCGGGCACATGGTGCTCGACCTCGACGGACCCGACTGTCCCGGCGCATGCCCCGGGCGCGGCTGCATGGAGGCGCTCGTGTCGGGGAACGCGATCGGTCGGGAGGGCGTCCGGGTCGGGCGAGAGCGCCCGGATTCGCTGCTCGGGCGGCGGGTCGCCGCGGACGGCGAGGTCACCGGCGGGCTGGTCACGGAGCTCGCGCACGCGGGCGACGCGGCCGCGCGCCACGCTCTCGAGGTGATCGGCTTGCGGCTCGGCGCGGCGCTGACGGGAATTGTCAACGTCCTCAACCCGGAGATGATCGTGATCGGCGGCGGAGCCGTGGCGGCCGGGGAGCTGTTGCTCGCGCCGGCCCGCTCCGTGGTAGCCGAGCGCGCGCTGCCGCCGGCGCGTGAGATCGTGAGGATCGTCCCGGCGCGCTTCGGGGACGAATCGGCGATGCTCGGGGCGGCGCTCCTCGCGCTCGAGACGACGTGACCGGGCGTCTCGTCGTCTGCCCCACCCCGATCGGGAACCTCGAGGACGTGACGTTGCGGGTGCTGTCGGCGCTGCGCGATGCGGACGTCGTGGCCTGTGAGGACACGCGCCGGACGCGTGTCCTGCTCGACCGCTACGGCGTCAAGGCACGACTTGTCTCCTACCACGAGCACAACGAGAAGGCGCGGGCGGCTGAGCTCGTGAGGCGCATGCGGGAGGGGGCCGTCGTGGCGCTCGTCTCCGACGCGGGCATGCCGCTGGTCTCGGATCCCGGCTTCCTCCTCGTCCGCGGCTGCGTGGCGGCGGGGCTGCCGGTCGAGGTGCTGCCGGGACCGTCGGCGGCCATCACCGCGCTCGTGGCGTCCGGCCTGCCCGCCGACGAGTGGCACTTCCACGGCTTCCTGCCGCGGAAGAAGGGCGAGGTGCGCCGGGTGCTAACGGAGGCGGGCCGGACGATCGTCGCGTTTGAGTCGCCGCGCCGGGTGCCGACCACGCTGGCGGTGCTGGCGGAGCTCGATCCCGAGCGCGAGGTGGCGGTCTGCCGCGAGCTGACGAAGGCCCATGAGGAGGTCATTCGCGGAGCCGCCGCCGAGCTTGCCGCGCGGTATGCGGAGGCCGCTCCGAAGGGCGAGGTCGTGCTCGTAATCGGCCCGGCTTCCGCCTCTGGAGACGGTGCCGCCGGGCCGGCCGGCCTCGATGCCCTCCGGCGGCTCGTGGACGCCGGGGCTCAACCCCGCAAGGCTGCAGCGGTCGTTGCGGAGCTGACCGGCGGAAGCGCGAACGCGCTGTACCGCGCGCTGACCGCTCGCGAATAGAGCGCCGTTGGTGGGCTGGCTTGCGAGCCGTGGGCCGGTCCGGGCGTGCATGGTCGCTCGACCTCTCGCTGACGATGGCGTGGGGCGGGACGTAACGGCTCTGCGACGCCGTCTCACAAGACCGTTACAAGCGCGCACAGAACCGCTACATCGTCGCCCGCGGTCGCCCTTGCGCGCTTACCGTCGGGGCCATGCGCCTCATCCTCACGATCGTCGCCGTGTCGGTCGCCCTCCTGGGACTCGCGAAACCCGCGCGCGCCGAGTGGGTCTGGCCGCTCCATGGTGAGGTCATCACCACTTACCGCAACGGCGACGACCCCTACGCCGGTGGTCAGCATCGAGGCATCGACATCGCCGGCGCGGTGGGCACGCGCGTGGTTGCCGCGACCGGCGGCGAGGTCCGCTTCGCCGGAACGGCGGGGTCGTCTGGCCTCGCCGTGAGCGTCCGCACCTCGGATGGCCGCTTCGACACGTCCTACCTCCACCTCTCCACCGCGTCGGTCCGCGAGGGGGACTTCGTCTCCGCCGGCGACGCCCTCGGCGCCGTCGGCACGACCGGGTCGCGCTCAGCCGTGGAGCCGCACCTCCACTTCGGAGTGCGGGAAGCGGGCACCCGCCACGCCTACCGCGACCCGCTCGACCTGCTGCCGCCGCGGCCGGTGCCGCCCGTACCGGAGCCGCCGCCTGCGACGCCTGTACCGGTCCCGGCGCCCGTCGGCCCGTCGCCGTCACCGGTGGGCGAGGGGTCACCGCGGGCGGTACCCGTCGGCGAGCGGGCGCCTCGCCGGGTGCCAATCGGCGGCCGCATCCCACGGCGGGTGCCGATCGGCGGCCGCATCCCCAGGCGCGTGCCGGCGAGCGGCCGCGCCCCGCGGGGGGTGCCGATACGAGAACCCCAGCCCCGCGGCGTGCCTACGGGCCATCCCGTACCGCGGGGAGTCTCCGCTCCCGCACCGGCCGCCGATGGAGCGCGCCGTCCCGTCCCAGTCGGCGATCGCCCGCCGCAACGGGTTCCACTCGGGCGCGCCCCCGGTCGCGCCCCGGCGGGCGACCCCGCGGCGATGCCTTCGCCGGCGGGCGGCCGTGCTCTCGACGGGCCGCCGGACGGCGCCGCTCGGAGCGGCCCTTTGGAGCGGGCGGCGCCCGGGCTCGGCCCCCAGCCCGGCCTAGGCCGAGCATACGCGCCAGGCGGGCCGGTGGTCGAGCACTCCGGCGGCATGGACGCCGGCCCCGACATCGGCTGGATACTGGCGTGCGTCGGACTGCTTGCGGCCGCAGCGATGCTCGGCCTCACCGAGGACGGGCGAAAGGCCACGCGCAAGGGACACGGTCATCTCGTCCGGCTCCTGCGTCCACTGACCGGTCGTAGCTGAGCGCGCCCCGCCGCCGTGCGCTCCATTGCGCCGGGGCGAGCCCGCATGCCCGAGTAGCATCGCTCTCGATGTCGTACTACGTCACCACGCCCATCTACTACGTGAACGGCGAGCCGCATCTTGGCCACGCCTACACCACGATCGCGGCGGACGTGCTCGCCCGGCACATGCGGCAGCGTGGCGAAGACGTCTTCTTCCTCACCGGGACGGACGAGCATGGCGAGCCCGTCACCCAGGCGGCGGAGAGGCTCGGCATCACGCCGCGGGAGCTCGGCGACCGAAACGCGGGGCGCTTCAGGGAGCTCGCGAGGGCGCTGAACGTCACCAACGACTTCTTCATCCGCACCACCGATCCGGAGCACGCAGAGGTGGTGGCCGAGGTCGTGCAGCGCATCTACGACAACGGCCACGTCTACGAGGGCACGTACGAGGGCTGGTACTGCCCCCGCTGTGCCGACTTCAAGACCGAGTCCGAGCTCGAGGAGGGCAACACGTGTCCGATCCACAAGATCGAGCTGGAGCTCGAGCATGAGGACAACTGGTTCTTCCGGTTGGCCTCGTTCCAGGAGCGCCTCGAGCACCTTTACGCCGAACGGCCCGACTTCGTCATTCCGCAGAACCGCTACAACGAGGCGCTGTCGTTCATCAAGGGCGGTCTGCGGGACTTCTCGCTGAGCCGCGCCCGGCTCAAGTGGGGAGTGCCGGTGCCGTGGGACCGGAGCCAGGTCATCTATGTGTGGATCGACGCCCTCCTGAACTACTACTCGGCGCTTGCCTACGCCCGGCCGGGCGAGGACCTGAGGGATCGCTTCTGGCCCGCGACGGTCCACCTGATCGGGAAGGACATCCTCAAGTTCCACGCCGTCATCTGGCCGGCGATGCTGATGGCCGCGGACATCGAGGTCCCGCGGCGGGTGGGAATCCACGGGTTCCTGTTGCTCGGCGAGCACAAGATGTCGAAGTCGCTGGGCAACGTCATCGAGCCGTTCCGGGTGGTCGAGCTGTATGGCGCCGACGCGCTGCGGTTCTACGTCGTGCGAGAGGTCAGCTTCGGATCCGACGGGGAGGTGTCACCCGACGGGTTCGAGACGCGCTACACGACCGAGCTCGCGAACGAGTACGGCAACCTCGCGAGCCGCACGCTGGCGATGATCGACCGCTACCGCGACGGCATCGTCCCCGAGGCACCCCCGGACACCGCGCTCGCCGCCGCGTTCGATCAACTCGCCGAAGTGGTCCGGGAGCGGTTGGACGACCTTGAGCTCACGGCGGCGCTCGACGAGATCTGGCGGCGAATCAAGGAGCTCAACCGCTTCGTGCAGGAGGAGCAGCCGTGGCAGCTCTCGAAGGACGATGCCCGCGCCGAGCGGCTCGACGAGGTCCTCTACGCGCTGGCGGAGGGGCTTCGAGTCGTCTCTGTGCTTCTCCACCCGTTCATGCCGGAATCGGCCGAGCGGCTCCTCGCGGCGCTCGGCCGCGAGGACGTCTCTCTCGACTGCGCCCGGTTCGGGGCGGTCCCCGGAGGCGCGACGGTCGGCGAGCTCGGGCAGCTCTTCCCGAGGGTCGAGGCCGAGGCGCCGGCCGCCTGACCGTGCCCGCCCACCGAGTCCCGCCGCCGCGAGCCGCATGGCGACCCCCGGCTTCGCCGGCCGTCGCCGGACGCGCCGCCGCCCCGTGATCGACAGCCATTGTCACCTCGATGCGTGCGAGCCCCCCGACGCGGAGCTGGTCGCCCGGGCCGGCGAGGCCGGCGTCACCCGGATCGCGACCGTGGGCACGAACGGGCCCTCGATAGACGATGCGCTCACCGCCGCCCACGCGCACGAGGAGGTGTTCGCGGTCGTGGGGCGCCACCCGCACGACACGACCGGCTTCGACGCCGCCGCGCTCGAGGAGATAGAGCGAGCGGCCGCCGATCCGCGCGCGCGGGCCATCGGCGAGACCGGCCTCGACTACTACCGCGACCATGCACCCCGCGCTGACCAGCGGCGTGCCTTCGAGGCGCAACTCGACCTGGCGGCCCGACTCGACATGCCCGTCGTGATCCACACCCGTGCGGCGGAGCAGGACACCCTCGATGTCCTGCACGAGTACGCCGGCCGCGTCTCCGCCGTGATCCTGCATTGCTTCTCGGCGGTCGGGCGCCTGGGCGACTGCGTGGAGCACGGCTACATGTGCTCGTTCGCCGGCAACGTCACCTATCCCAAGGCGACCGATCTCCAGCGCGCGGCCCGGGAGGTGCCCGCGGATTTGCTGCTGGTCGAGACCGACGCTCCGTACCTCGCCCCGCAGCCGCGACGCGGCAGGCCGAACGAGCCCGCCAACGTCGCGCACTCCGCCCGTTTCATCGCCGGGTTGCGCGAGGTCTCCTACGAGGAGCTGGAGCGCACGGTGGAGTCGAACGCCGCCCGCGTGTTCCGTTGGTGAGCGACGGCCCGCGGCAGGCGAGCCTCCGGCGCCTGCGCCGCCACGGGATCCGCCCGAACCGCGAGCTCGGCCAGAGCTTCCTGATCGACGACAACCTCCTGCGTGTGATTGGGGACGCCGCGGAGCTGTCCCCCGACGACGTCGTACTCGAGGTGGGAGGGGGCCTCGGGGTGCTGTCCGAATACCTCGCCCCACGGGTGGCGCACCTCCACGTCGTGGAGGTGGATCGCTCTCTCGAGCCGGCGCTGCGGGAGGCGCTCGACCCCTTCTCGAACACGACGCTGCACCTGGCCGACGCCGTCAGGATGGATCTGTCCGCGCTCGAGCCGGCACCGGGCAAGCTGGTCGCAAACCTTCCCTACGGGGTCGCGGCGACGGTGCTGCTCGATTCGATCGCCGAGCTCCCGGCCGCCGAGCTGTGGGTGGCGATGGTGCAACGCGAGGTGGCCGACCGCTTCGCCGCAGCGCCTCGGGGGAAGAGCTACGGGGCGAGCTCGGTGCTGGCGCAGCTGTCGTGCGAGGTCAAGCTCCTGCGCAAGGTGCCGCGCACTGTCTTCCATCCAGAGCCGAACGTCGACTCCGCCTTGCTCATGATGCGACGCACTGCCCCGGCCGCCTCGCCGGAGCTGACGGCCCTCGTCCACGCCGGCTTCGCCCACCGCCGCAAGACCCTCGCCGGCTCCCTCGCGCTCACAGCCGGGGCGCCGTCCGACATCCGCGCGGCCGCGCGCGACGCCCTCGAGCGGCTCGGTCACCCGGCCGACGCCCGTGCCGAGCGGCTGACTCCCGCCGCCTGGACCTCGCTCGCAGAGCTCCTCCGGCCGGAGCGGCTGGCGAGCCTCGCGCGCAAATTCCCGGCCCGAACGGCTCGCGAGCTTCGCGCGTAGCGCCGGCCAGCCCGGTTGGCCGAGCCTGCGCCCGAGCATCCGGCCCGAGCCGCTGGCCGAGCTTCGCGCAAGCGTCCGGCCGTGCGGCCGCGAGCTGTGCGCGAGTGGCCGGGCCCAGCCGCCGCCCGGCTGCGCGTAGCCTCCGAGCCGGTGTTCCATGAGCGCGCCTTCGCGAAGCTGAACCTGGTCCTCCACGTCGGCCGGCCGCGCGACGACGGCATGCACCCAGTCTGCTCGCTGTTCGCATCGATCGACCTGGCCGACGAGGTGCACGGTCGCCGCGGAACCTCGGGCGGGGATCGCGTCAAGTGCCCCGGCGTCACCCAGCCGAACCTGGCGCTCGCGGCGATCACCGCGTTTCGCGAGCGAGTAGGCGGCGGCGTTCCCGCGGTCGACGTTCGGATCGACAAGCGCATCCCGGTCGCCGCCGGCCTCGGCGGCGGCAGCGCCGACGCGGCCGCGGTCCTGCGGCTGGTCAACAGGATCGCCGGCGGGCCCCTCGATTCGGGCGAGCTACGCGAGCTAGCCCGCACCCTCGGGTCCGACGTCCCGAGCCAGCTCGAGCCTCGCCACGCTCTCGTGCAGGCCACCGGAGAGCTCGTCGAGCCGGTCGAGCTGCCGCCGCTCGCGGCCGTCCTCGTTCCGGCGCGCGACGGGTTGTCGACGCGCGCAGTCTACGCCGAGCTGGACCACATGGGCGGCGGCCGGGAGGGGCTCGATCCCGCGCCGCTTCGCCGTCTGGCCGCCGCGACCCCCGACGAGCTGGCGGCGGCGCTCGAGAACGACCTGCAGCCGGCCGCGCTCGCCCTGCGGCCCGAGCTCGAGGCGACGCTTGTGCGGATCCGAGCCTCCGGCGCGCTCGGCGCGGCGGTCAGCGGCTCCGGGCCAACCTGCTTCGGGCTCTTCGCCGACCGGCCCGCGGCCGAGCGCGCGGCCGCGTCCCTCCCCGGCGCGCTCGTGACCGAGCTGCGAGGCCGCTGAGGTTCCGTCGGAAAGCGCGGGCGCCGGCGACGTGGCGCCCGCTGCCCGGGGGCCGCCGCCCCCTTCCCTACAGTCAAGCCTCGTGTCCGCCCGCGAGATTCTCGCCGCCGTAGGGGCGGTGCTTGTCGCTGCCTACGTCGTCTGGCGGTGGCGGCGGCTGAGCGCCGAGCGGAAGGCGATCGGGCTGCTGGTGGCAGCGGCGCTCGGCATATACGCGAGCGGCGTTCTCTCCGAGCTGCCCGACCCGAAGGCGGTCATCGAGGACATAGCCCAGGCGCTCGGCGCGTGGACGTACGCGCTCGTGGGGCTGATGGCCTATCTCGAGACGGGGGCTTTCGTCGGCCTCGTCGCGCCCGGCGAGACGGTCGTGATCGCGGGCGGTGTCATCGCCGGCCAGGGGGAGATCCGGCTGTTGCCGCTGATTGGACTGGTGTGGATTTGTGCTGTCCTCGGCGACACGACGAGCTTCTTCGTCGGCCGCCGCCTCGGCCGCGGCTTCCTCGTGCGCCACGGCCCGCGGGTCAAGATCACCCCCGAGCGGCTCGCGCAGGTGGAGGCGTACTTCCAACGCCACGGCGGCAAGACGATTCTCATCGGGCGCTTCATCGGCCTCGTTAGGGCGCTTGCGCCCTTTGTCGCCGGCTCCTCGGGCCTCCCGTACGGGCGATTCATCCCCTACAGCATCGTCGGCACCGGGCTCTGGTCGGCGACCTTCTGCGTCCTCGGCTACATCTTCTGGCGCTCGTTCGACCAGGTCGCCAGCATCGCCGGTCAGGCCGTCTTCGGGTTCGGCGTGACGGTCGGGCTGATCGTCGGGATCGTCGTCGTGTACAAGCGGCGCGACGCGATCCGAGACTGGATGCTCGCGCACGAGCATCACCCGCTCGTCCGGCCGCTATTCGCCCTCGGGCGGCCCGTGTATCGCCGGCTCGTGCGACCCGTCGTACATGCGATCGTCCCCCACCTCCGCTTTGTCTGGAACCGGGTGACCCCGGGCGACCTCGGGCTCGAGCTCACGATCGCCGTGGCAGTCGCGAGCGCCGGCATCTTCGTCTTCGTGATGTACCTCGTCGTTCTTGCGGACGATCCCGGGCCGACCCCGCTCGACACCGAGCTGCTCGACGCCGGGGACGCCATGCGCTCGCAGGTAGTCGTGGACGTCGCCAAGGTTGTAAGCGCGCTCGGGGCATTCCCCGCGGTGGCGACGCTGCTCGCGGTCGCGGCAGCGGTGCTCGCCTTCCGCGGGCGCGTGGCCGAGCTGGTTGTCCTCGTCGCCGGCATCGGCCTGATCTATGCGGCGGTGCACATTGCGAAGGCCGCGGTCGACCGGCCGCGACCCGCCGCCCCGCTGATTGAAACCGCCGCGTCCTCCTACCCCAGCGGACACGCCGCCTACGCGACCGCGTGGATAGCGGTGGCCGTGGTTGTGACGCGCCGGCTGGGGCTCGCAGGGCACGCCGCGCTCGTTGTCGCCGGGATAGCGATCGCCGCGGCGGTCGGGGTCTCGCGGATCTACCTGCGGGCCCATTACTGGTCCGACATCGCCGGAGGCTGGGCGCTCGGGGCCGGCATCTTCGGCTTGCTGACGGCGATAGCGCTGATCGTCAACTACATCCGGCACAATGGCGGCAAGCGGGAGCCCGAACCGTGGGCCGCCTCCCCGGGGCGGGAGGCGCACCGCTACCCGGTCTCCCGCACTGGGCGATGACAGAGCTGAATCTTTCGAGCACCGAGATTGCGATAGCGTTGGCGGCCGGCGTCGTCGTGGCCTGCCACGTCTTCCTGATCATGGTTCCGGCGCTGCGGTGCTACGGCCGACTCTGGGAGAAGGTCGCCGCAGGGTTCATGACGCTCTTCATCCTCGCCACGCTGCTCGGAGTGGGGACTGCGATCGGGCTCGCCGTCGTGTGGACCTACGACCAGTACGCCTGATGCCTGCGCCCCGCCCACCCGCACCCGGTCCCGCCGAGGCCGCCACGACTCGGTCGCTCGGCGAGCCGTCCGCCTCGCAGGACACGAGCTCAGCGCAGCGCTCGTTCCTCGAGGCGCTCGACGGGGTCTCCGAATCGGTCGAGTCCGGCGCCGGGCTGCCCGCCGTCGCGCGTGCCGCCGGCAGGGCTCTCGACGCGAGCGTGATCGTGCTCGACTCGTGGAGCCGCGTGCTCGCCGTCGCGTGCTCATCGCCCGAGGACGAGCGCGCGGTCCTGGCGGGAGAGGGGAAGGCGGGCGCTGTTGAGCTCCTCGTGGCGGAGACGGCGGTCGGTGAGCTCCGCTACCGCCCTCGCGGCGAGCTTCCGCCTCCGGCCCTGCTGCGCCTCGTAGGCAACCTGATCGCACTCGAGGTCGAGCGGGCGCGGGCTCCCGAGCGGGCCAGCGAGGCGGCGGTCGGCGGCTTCCTCGAGGACCTCTTCGCGCGCCGCGTCACCGATCGCGAGAACATCGTTGCGCGCGCCGGCGAGCTCGGTTGCGACCTCTCCGCGGGGGGCGCGGTGATCGTGGTCAGGGCGCGGCCCCAGCAGCCCGAGGAGGGCGACTGGCGCGGCCGCGTGCTGACGATCGCAGAGCGCGGCGCCCGAGCGGTCGAGCGCGAGACGCTGGCCGCGCTCGCCGAGGCGGGCTGGTCGCGGCACGGCAACGACAGCACCGAGCCACGCGGCGACCGCGAGCTCCTCATCCTGACGCCGTGCGCCGACCTCGCGGCGGCCCGGCGCGTCGCCACGGCCGTGCTGCGGGAGCTCGAGGCGAGCCTCGAGGGATACTCCCTCACGGTCGCTCGCGGCCGCCACGCCGCCGACCCCGTCGATCTCCACCGCGCCGGGGCGGAGGCCATGCTCGCCGCGAACGTGGCCGAGGCGCGCGGGGCGACCGAGCTCTCGTTCGAGGAGACGGGCGCCTACCGGCTCCTCCTCCCCGCGGTGAGCGAGGACCCCACCGACCTCGAGGGATTCTTCGAGGAGACCGTCGCCCCGCTCGTCGCATACGACGAGCAGTACGAGACGGACCTCGTCCGCACGCTCGAGACGTTCCTCGACTCGGACGGAAACGTGGCGAGGACCGCCGAGAAGCTGTTCACCCACCGCCACACGATCCGCTACCGGCTGGAGCGGGTACGTGAGCTCACCCAGCTCGACGTCGCCTCAACGGACGGGCGCGAGCGCCTCTCGCTGGGCCTCAAGGCCATGCGCGTGCTCGGCATCGTGCCTCCCGGTGGGCCGGCCCACGAGAAGGGGGCCGAGGCGGGACGGGTTCCGAGGGAACACAAGGACCGCTAGGAGGGACTATTCCGATGCCCGATCCCACGTTCTATCGATCGCCGTCGGCGGCCATAGCGGCGCCGCCCGAGAGCCTCGCCTACGTCGCCGCGTTCGACCCGGGCGGCGTGCGGCGCGACGCGATGGCCGTGGTCGACTGCGACGCCGCCGCGCCCACGTACGGGGAGGTGGTCGGGTGGACCGAGCTGCCGTCGGCCGGCAACGAGCTTCACCACTTCGGGTGGAACGCCTGCTCGAGTGCGCTGTGTCACGAGGGCCACGCCCACCACGGGGCGCTCGAGCGCCGGTACCTGATCGTCCCCGGGCTCCGGTCGTCGCGCACGTACGTCCTCGACACGCGTCCCGATCCCCGGCAGCCGAGCCTCGTTCGCACGATCGAGGCCGAGGAGCTCGCGGCCAAGGCCGGCTATTCGCGCCCGCACACGGTGCACTGCGGTCCGGGCGGCATCTTCATGTCGAACCTGGGCGGCGCCGACGGTCAAGACGGGCCGGGAGGGGTGGCGCTGATCGACCACGACACCTTCGAGGTCATGGGCGCCTGGGAGAGCGACCGGGGCGAGCAGTACTTCGGCTACGACGTGTGGTGGCACCTGAACGACGACGTCGCGATCACCTCGGAGTGGGCGACGCCGTCGATGATCGAGGACGGGCTGAACCCCGACGACCTCCTTGGACGGCGGTTCGGTCACCACCTGAACTTCTGGAGCCTGTCGGAGGGCAGGCTCTTCCAGCGCATCGATCTCGGCGATGAGCATCAGATGGTGCTCGAGCTGAGGCCGGCCCACGATCCCCGAAAGAGCTGGGGCTTCGTGGGGGTTGTGATCAGCGTCGCCGATCTGTCGTCGTCGATATGGATGTGGCACCGCGATGGGGACCGATGGGCGGCGAAGAAGGTGATCGAGATCCCCGCGGAGCCGGCCGAGGCAGCCGACCTGCCGCCCGCGCTTCAGCCGTTTGGGGCGGTGCCACCGCTTGTCACCGACATCGACCTGTCCGTCGACGACCGCTGGCTGTACGTATCGTGCTGGGGGTCCGGTGAGCTGAAGCAGTACGACGTGAGCGATCCGCACAACCCGAGAGAGACCGGGTCGGTCAAGCTCGGCGGGATCGTCCGTCGGAGCGCACATCCCGCGGCCCCCGAGCTGCGACTCGGCGGCGGGCCGCAGATGGTCGAGATCAGTCGGGACGGTCGGCGGGTCTACATCACCAACTCGCTCTACGCGAGCTGGGACCGGATCTTCTATCCGGACGGCGTCGGCGCGTGGCTGGCCCGCATCGACGCCGACACCGACTCCGGCGGAATGACCCTCGATGCCCGCTTCTTCCCGCACGACGACGACTTCCGCGGCCTGCGGGTTCATCAGACCCGCCTCCAGGGTGGCGACGCGTCGAGCGACTCGTACTGCTTCGTCGACTAGCGCCGCGACGGCGCCGGCGCAGCGAGGTCCGGAGACGTGCCTTAGCGAGTCGCGCAGCGACGCGTCCGGCGCTCCCCGAGCACGTCCCCAACCCCCCGCCTCGATCTCCGCCAGCACCCGCTCCGCGGCCGGCCCGGAAGGCCCGGGCGTGCCGGGCCGGCTGGCTCCGGGCCACGTCGCTACCACCGAAGGATCGGACCAACCGACCGCGCTACCGCCGCTCGCGCCGGCTCACGCCGCGCCCCTCGTGCCACGACTCGATTACGAGGTGATCCGGCGGGTCGCCAAGACGCGTCACGACGAGCTCCGTGATGTCCGCCCGAAAGAGATGGGCCGGCCCCGGCGGCGCCTCGTCGCCGATGATGGCGGCCTTGCGCTCCGGGTCGGTGATCTCCTCGACGCGGCCGGCGACCTTGGCGTCGGCCGTCCAGTCCGGGGGATCCGCCGAGCCGCTGTGGAGGCCGAAGCGCGGATCGCGCTGGAGGTCCAGCGCCTTCACCGATTTCCACATGCTGCCGAGCCACATCTCGCCGTCGGCGAACTCCACCTCCGTGCCACTGATCCGCGGTGATCCGTCGCGCCGCAGCGTCGCCAGCGTCTTGTGCTTGCCGGCGTCGAAGATCTCCCGCGCGCGGGCCGCCAGCTCGGGCGCCTCGGCTTCCACGTCGCTCCAGCTCGGCATGGTCCCGAGACGCTATCCGAGCGTGCCGGGCGGCTCCTAGACCTCGTTCAGACCGGCGCGTGGCAGACGGCCTCGATGTTGTTGCCGTCCGGGTCGAGGACATAGGCGCCGTAGTAGTGCGGGTGGTAGATCTCGCGCACGCCCGGAGCGCCGTTGTCCTGACCGCCCGCAGCGACCGCTGCCGAGTGGAACGCGTCCACGACGTCCCTGCTCCGAGCCTCGAAGGCCACGTGCGTGCCGGTGCTGGGCCGGCCGCGGACGCCGATCCAGAAGAACGGCTTCCGGTCGCCCGGGGAGCCAAACCCGCACACGTTCGGTACGGGCTCCATGAGAACCCCGAGGCCGACCGGCTCGAGTGCGCGCTCGTAGAACGCCCTGCTGCGGGAGTAGTCGGAGACCTCGAGGCCGATGTGGTCGAGCATGACCTCACCCTATCCGAGCGCGCCGCCGCCGCCTCACGCTGGGGGGGAGGGATTTGCACCCCCGTTCCCAGGACCAAAACCTGGTGTCCTGCTAGCTAGACGACCCCCCAAAAGTCGCTTTCGCCAGCATAGGCGTTCGGGCGCGTCCGGGCGGTACGCTGCCACCACGATGGCGGAGCCCTTCAGCGCCCTCGTCATGGCCGCGGGCCAGGGTACGCGCATGCGGTCGAGCACTCCCAAGGTGCTTCATCGCGTGTGCGGGAAGCCCATGGTCGAGTGGGTCATCGATGCCGCTCGCCTCGCCGGCGCGGGGCGGATCGTATGCGTGGTCCGGCCGGGCGACGGGGTGGCCGAGGGGCTTCCGAAGGGAGTCGAGGTCGCCGAGCAGCGCGAGGGGGAGGGGACCGGCGCCGCGGTGCTCGCGGCGCGGGACGCGGTCCCGGATGGGCCGGTGGTGATCCTCTCGGGCGATCACCCGCTCGTGACGCCTCATCACCTAGATGGGCTCCTCGCGCGGCACCGCGCGGAGGGCGCAGCCGCCACGATCCTCACAACCGACAGGCTCGACCCCACGGGATACGGGCGGATTGTGCGCGGCGAGAACGGGTCCGTCGAGCGGGTCGTCGAGACCAAGTACGCGGAACGTGTCTCAGACGCCGAGCTCGCCATCCGGGAGGTGAACCTCGGCACATACGTCTTTGACGCGCAGGCGCTGTACCCGGCCCTCGACCAGGTGGTTCCGGAGAACGGCGAGCACTACCTGACCGGCAGCTTCCCGGTGATCCGTGAGCGCGGCGGCAAGGTCGTGACCCAGCTGACGCCCGACGCCGACATCGCGCTCGGTGTCAACGACCGGGCTGGGCTGATGGTCGCCGAGCAGCTCGCTCAGCGGCGCATCATCGAGCGCCACGCTCACGAGGGAGTGACGTTCCTCCAGCCCGGAAGCATCCGGGTCGAGGCGGACGTGACGATCGGCGCCGACACGACCGTAGGACCGGGCACGACCCTGGCCGGCGCGACCGCCGTCGGCGCCGGCTGCGAGATCGGACCACACTCCACGATCATCGATTCACGGATCGCGGACGGGGCGCGCGTGATCCACTCGTATCTCGTCGAGACGGAGATCAAGGCCGGCGCGATCATCGGGCCGTTCGCCTCGCTCCGCCCCGGGACGGTGGTCCGCGAGGGGGCGAAGGTCGGCACGTTCGTCGAGGTGAAGAACTCGGACATCGGCGCAGGCGCCAAGGTGCCCCACCTCTCGTACGTGGGCGACGCCCACATCGGAGAGAAGGCCAACCTCGGCGCCAGCACGATCACGGCCAACTACGACGGCCGCCGAAAGCACCGCACCAACATCGGCAAGAGCGTGAAGACCGGCGTCCACACGTCGCTCGTGGCGCCTGTAGACGTCGGGGATCGAGCGTACACTGGAGCCGGTTCGGCGATCACCGAAGACGTCCCCGAGGGGGCGCTTGGGATCGCGCGGGCGAGGCAGAAGAACATCCAGGGATACGCGGACCGCGCAGAGGAGGACGCCAAGTGAGCAAGCCTCTCGAGACCGTGACAGCGCCCGCCCCCGCGACCAGCATTCCGGCCGGCTACGAGAAGCGGCTCATGATCACCGCCGGACGCGCCAGCCGCGAGCTCGGGGCGAAGATCGCGGACCGCCTCGGCCTAGCCCTCACCGACGCGGGGCTCAAGACGTTTTCCGACGGCGAGGTTTACTGCCGCTACGCGGAGTCGATCCGCGGCGCGGACCTCTTCATCGTGCAGTCAGTGTGCGGCTCGCAGCGCGAGGGCCTGACGGTGAATGACGCGCTCATGGAGCTCCTGCTCATGGTGCATGCGGCAAAGCACGCGTCCGCCCACCGGGTCATCGCCGTGACCCCGTGGTACGGGTACTCGCGGCAGGACAAGAAGTCCGCCCCGCGGGAGCCGATCTCGGCCCGGCTCGTCGCGGAGTTGCTCGAGGTTGCGGGCATCGACCGGCTGGTCACGATGGACCTGCACGCGGGCCAGCTGCAGGGCTTCTTCTCGAAGACGGTCGATCACATGACGGCGATGCCAATCCTCACTCAGTTCGTCGAGGACCGGCTCGGCGACGAGGAGCTCGCCATCCTCGCCCCCGACGCCGGCCGGGTGAAGCTCGTCCGCAACTTCGCCCGCAAGGTCGGTGCTCCGTACGCGCTGATGGAGAAGGAGCGGCCCGCGCAAGGCGTGGCCGAGATCGGCCGCGTGATCGGCGACGTGAAGGACAAGACCGCTGTGATCGTCGACGACATCATCGCCACCGGTGGCACCCTGAACGCCGCCGCGCAGACGGTGCTCGACGAGGGGGCGACCAAGGTCTACGCGGTCGCCACCCACGGCCTCTTCTCGGGAAATGCCTACGAGATCCTGAGCGAGGGTCCGCTCTCGGGGATCGTCGTGACCGACACCATCCCGCTGCACGAAGGCGCGCCGGACATCATCAGGCAGCTGACCTGCGCGGACATCCTCGAGGACTCGATCCGGCGGATCTTCACCGACGACTCGGTCTCCGAGATCTTCGCCGGCGAGAACCAGCTGTTTTAGCGACGCCGTGACCCTCCGCCGCCGTCGCGGCGGAGGGCAATGACGCGGCCCGGCCGTATGCCGGTCAGGCGCCAGCGCGCGCGGCCACCACGGGATGCATCGCGGCCCGCATCCGCTCGGAGAGCGAAGGGGTGCGCGAGTACGCCCGCAGCGCGCCCAGACGCATACGGAGCACCTGCCGCAGGACGTCCGTCCGCTCGAAGGGGTCGGCGATCACGCGTCCCTCGAACACCGAAACCGCGGCGGCGGGGCGGCCGTCGATCTCGCCGATGAGCGCGGGACCGGCGAACGGCCGCTGGCCATCGAGCTCGGCGAGCCGCTGCAGTGCGTGCTGGTCGTCTTCGTTTGCCTGCCGGATGACGTATGCGGTGCTGGGGTACACGGGGTGCCTTTCGCTGTGGATTGGGAGCCGGAGCGCCAGATGCGCGGCGGCGTCTCTGCGGTTGAACGTGTTTGTACAAACCGCGCGACGCGCCTACTGAGAGCTTCGTCACACTTCGCCGGTGCGGGCGCCTCAGGTCTGCCGCGCCGCGAAGCTCCGGGCCGGCTTCTCGCCGCGCGACGCGAAGTAGGCGCGCTCCTGCTCGCCGAGCTCGGTGGCCGGCGGGTCGGCGAACCACCACTCGCGGCCGATGCGGTACCAGTTGCGCGTCGCCCGCAGCTGGCCGAGGACGGCCAGCACGCCCGACTCCATGCGCCGCCCCATCAGCTCGTTCGCCGGCAGGTTCTCCCGGCGCATCAGCCGGTAGAACGACGAGCGCGGATCGGACACCGCGGCGATCGCCTCCATCACCCGCCGCGAGTCCACGGTGACCTCCCGATCCTCCATGTACCAGCCGCCGATCGCCCTCACGTGCGCCATCAGGAGCTCCGCGTCGACCTTCTGGGGGTTCCTCAGAAAGCCAAGGTCGTGGAGCGCCACCCGCAGCCGCTCCGGATCGTCGTCGAGCACCGCCTCGAGCGCGGCGATCTCCAACTGGATCTGGTCCTTGTCCAGGTGCTTCGTCATGCCGAAGTCGAGGAACGCCACCGAGCCGTCGTCCATCAGCAGGTAGTTGCCCGGGTGGGCGTCCGCGTTGAAGTGCTGGAGGTGGTAGACCGAGCCGAAGCAGAAGCGGAAGACGATCTCGCCGAACCGGTCGCGCTCGGCCTGGGGGAGCCGCTTCACCTCCTCGAACCCCATGCCGTCCACCCACTCGCTGACGAGCACGCGGGTCGTTGAGAGTCGGGTCACCACGTCCGGCACGCGGATGAACGGATGGCCCCGGTAGCCACGCGCGAAGGCGCGCTGGTTCTGGGCCTCGAGCTCGTAGTCGAGCTCCTCCATCACGCGCTCCTTCAGCTCCTCGGCCGCGGGCTTGGCGTCAAGGCCCGGCGCGAGCGCCTTCGCCATCCGAACGATCAGCCCGGCGTTCTGCATGTCGGAGGCGATCGCCTCGGCGACCCCGGGGTACTGGATCTTCACCGCGACGCGGCGGCCGTCGCAGAGCACCGCCCTGTGCACCTGCCCGATCGACGCCGCGGCTGCGGCGTCGTGCTCGAAGTCCTCGAACAGCTCCTCCACCGGCTCCCCCCATTCCTCGTCGAGCACGGAGCGCACCTTCGTCCACGGCATCGGCGGGGCTGTGGTGCGCAGGGTCGAGAGCTGCTGCTGGTAGAGCTCGCGGTACTCGGGGAGCAGGAACTCCGTGTCGATGAACGACGCGAGCTGGCCCACCTTCATCGAGGCCCCCTTCATCCGCCCGAGCGTCCGGACCATCTGCTCCGCGGCCTGTAAGTGGCGGCGCTCGATCGCCTCGGCCGCCTCCTCCGAGGAGCGGGCGATGTTCGCGGCGCGAGTGCCCACGTAGCGGGCTCCCTGGCTGCCGACGACCGACCCGACCTCGGCGGTACGCCTGAGCCTGCCCGTCGGGATCGAGCTGTCGTCGTTGCGGGCCATGCCGACCGAGGATATGCGCGACGCCGCCCCGCGAGCCGGGGTCGACCGGCGGCAGCTACACTGGCCAGCCGTCATGGCGGAAGGCAAGCGACCCACGCTCATCGTCGAGGAGAGGCCCGAGCGCGG
>JACVRW010000136.1 GCA_014534235.1 Thermoleophilaceae bacterium
CCTCGGCTCGGGCCGCCCGCGCCCCGCGGGCATCATTGCGCTGAGCGGCTTCATCCCCACGGTCGACGGCTTCACGCTCGACTACGAGAACGCCGCCGGTCTGCCCGTGGCGATCGGACACGGCACGTATGACCCGGTGATTCAGGTCGAGTTCGCCCGCGACGCGCGCGACCGGGTCGCGGCCGCCGGCGCGGAGGTGACGTACAGGGAATCGCCCATGCCACACGGAATCGATCCTGGATTCATGCGCGAGCTCCCGGCTTGGCTCGGCCACGCGGTCGTCCCGGCGCGAGCCTGACCACCGCGCCTTGCCGCGCCGCGCGAATACGCGGCGCAGCCGGCGCAGGTTCATGCGACCGGGCCCCCCGCTCGCAGCGCGTCGAGCTGGGTCCGGGTGTCCACGTCCCCGCCGCCGCCGAGGTCGTCGCATGGGACCTCGCGCGTACGCACGCTCAGGAGGAGGTTTCGCGCGCCGTGGTCGCCGGTTACGTTCCGGAGCGGCTCGAACAGCTGGCGCTCCAGAAGGACGGGATGGCCCGGCTCGCCCCCGTACGTGGCCCGCACGGCCGCGGCGCCGCCGCCCCGGGCGGCGATTACCCGGCGGATCGCGTCCGGCGAAATCCGGGGCTGGTCGCCGAGCGTCACGACGACCGCCTCGCAGTCGGCGAGCTCGGCAAGGCCGCAAGCCAGCGAGGCCGACTGTCCCTCGTCCCAGCGCTCGCAGACGAGGGCGTCAGCGCCGTGGAGGTCCACGCCCGCGAGCACGTCCTCCGCACCGTAGCCGAGCACCACTAGCACGCGCCCGACGGGAGCTGCGGTCATCGCCCTCACCGCGTGCTCGAGGAGCGGACGCCCCTCGAGCATGGCGAGCTGCTTGCCCCCGCGGAAGCGCGTGGCGGCACCGGCCGCCAGGACCATCCCGGCGATCATGCTCCCACCTCGTGGATCCGTCCCGAGACGTACGACAGCCGCCCGCCCTCGCGGCCGTTCCGCACGGCGACGACCTCGCCCATGATGGACAGCGCCGTCTCCTCCGGCGTGACCGCGCCGAGGTCGAGCCCGATCGGGGCCGCGATGCGATCGACCAGCTCCTCCTCGAGACCGGCCGCGAGGAGCCGCTCGCGGCGCTTGGCCTGGGCCCGGCGGCTGCCCATCGCGCCGACATAGGGCGCCTCCGAACGGAGCGCGATCGTAAGGGTCGCGTCGTCGAGCTTCGGGTCGTGCGTCAGCACGGCGATGTAGGTGGCACGGTCGATCCCTCCGAGCTTGGCCACGGCGTCCTCCGGCCACGCGGCGACGACCTCCTCGGCCTCGGGAAAGCGCTCCTGGGTGGCGAACTGCGAGCGCGGGTCGCATACGAAGGGCCGCCAGCCGGCGACCCGCGCGAGCCGGCAGAGGGCGTCGGCGTAGTCGACCGCGCCGAAGATCAGGAGCCGCGGCGCCGGCGCGGTGACGTCTATGAACAGCGACGCGCCGTCGACCTCGCGGAGCTCCGAGCGCTCCGCCCACATCAGCTCGTCGGCGACCTGGACGGCCGCCACGTCGAGGGCGGCGTCGGCGAGCCCGCCCTCGGTGGTGCCGTCGGGGCGGACCAGCAGCTTCGCGCCCGGCTCGGGGCCCTCGATCGCGGTCACTAGCGCCGCGCGGCCGTCCTCGGAGGCGATACGCGCGAACTCGCCCTGAGCGCTCACTCGGCGTACTCCTCGACGTAGACGTCGATCTCGCCGCCGCACGGCAGTCCCACGTCCCACGCCTCGGAGTCGGCGATCCCGAAGTGGAGGAGCCGGGGCCCATCTCCCTTCAGCACCTCCCCGGCGACCTCCACCACGGCCCCCTCGACGCACCCGCCGGAGACCGCGCCGGACACCTCACCGTGCTCGTTCACCGCCATCTTCGCCCCGGGTGGACGCGGCGCCGACCGTCTCACCCCGACGACCGTTGCGATCGCCACCCGGTCGCCACGTGCCGCCCAGGCACGCACGTCGTCCACCACGTCCTTCATGGGCTCCTTCCCTCCTCCTTATGCAAACCGGTCGCTGCGCTCGCGGTTTTGAATACCTGAAAAACCCGTCGCTTCGCTACGGGTTCACAAGTTAATTCGTCGATTCCCCAGGTAGACCTATTCAAAGCCCCCCTCCATCAGTACAGCAAGCTCCGCCAACGACGCCAACGAGCTCCCGGCGAGGAAGTGGTCCACGTGGGGCAGAGCGGCCTGCATCCCGCGAGTGAGCGGCTCGTATCCGGGAGTCGCCTTGAGCGGATTCAACCAGATCAGGCGGTAAGCGCAGCGCCGAAGGCGGGCCATCTCCTCCGCCAGCTCCTCCGGCTCGCCGCGGTCCCAGCCGTCCGAGAGCAGTACCACGATCGAGCTCCTGCCGAGCCGCCGCCCGTGCTCGCGGTTCAGCGTGGCGAGCGCCTCACCGATGCGGGTGCCGCCCGACCAGTCCTCGGCCGCGCCGGCGGCGCGGTCGAGGGCGCGGTCCGCATCGCGGCCGGCGAGCTCGCCCGTCACGCGCGTGAGGCGGGTGCCGAACACGAACGCCTCCACCCGGCGCCTGGCTGCGACGCACGCCTGCATGTACTGGAGCAGCATCCGCGCGTAGGGCTCCATGGACCCGGAGACGTCGCAGACCAGCACGAGCGGGCGCGGTCGCTCGGCGCGCTCCCGCCAGTGGCGCTCCACCGGCTCGCCGCCGTAGCGGAGCGAGGCCCGGATCGTCCGGCGCAGATCGGGCCGTGCGGCGGGCGGGTGCGCGCCCCGGCGCCGGGAGGGCCGGGTGCGCCGGCTCGGGCGCTGCGGTCCGTGACGCGCCAGGCGGATCATGATGCGGCGCGCGACCAGACGCTCGGCGTCCGTGTAGCCGGCGAAGTCCTTCTGGTGGAGGATCTCGACGTCACTCCACGCGGCCGGAACCGGATCCGGCTCGAGCTCGACGATCCCCCGGTCCATCGGGGTAGGGATGGCCATCCGCGGGAGCGCGGTCGACGCGGCCTCCCTCAGCTCGTCGAGCATCTCGCGGCGCTCCAGTTCGTCGTACCTCTCGGGGCCGCGGCCGAAGGTGGCGGCGAACGCCGCCTCGTAGACGAGGAGGTCGTCACGCCGGGAGCAGAGGGCCGAGCGGAGAGCGAGGTAGGCCTGGTCCCGGTTCGAGGGGTCGACCGCTCCCATGACGCGATGCGCGGTCAGCAGCTCATCCACGCCCACCCGCGCGCCCCCCGCGCGCATCGAAGCGACGAGCAGCGCCAGCCGGCCCGTTATCCCCGCGCCGAGGGCGGCGGCCCTGACGCGGTCGCGGAAGCCGCCCTCAGACACCCTGAAGGACTCCCCGCTCCCGCGCCCGGTCGATGTCCTCGCGCACCTTGAGGGCGACGCCGAGTGTGCGGTCCAGGTCGCCGTCCTCGAGCGCGAGCAGAGCCTGCGCCCAGGCGATGGTCTCACCCACCCCGGGAAGCTTGTAGAGGTCCTCCGAGCGGAGGCGCGCTACCGCCTCGCAGACGCGCTCGGCGATCGCGTCCGGCACGGCGGGCAGCCGAGCCCGGACGATCTCGGCCTCGCGCTCGCGCGCCGGGTAGTCGATCCAGTGGTAGAGGCAGCGGCGCTTGAGGGCGTCGTGGAGCTCACGCGTGCGGTTCGAGGTCACCACGACGAGCGGCCGGCGCCTCGCCCGCACCGTGCCGAGCTCCGGAATCGAAACCTGGAAGTCGGACAGGAACTCGAGCAGGAACGCCTCGAACTCGTCGTCCGAGCGATCGACCTCATCGATCAGGAGCACCACGGGTCCGTCGTGCTCGAGCGCCTCTAGCAGCGGCCGCCTCAGCAGGTAGTTCCGGCCGAACAGGGCCCCCTGCTCGACGCCGCCCTCCGCGGCTCGGATCGCGAGCAGCTGGCGGAGGTAGTCCCAGTCGTAGAGGGCGTGGTGGAGGTCGATGCCCTCGTGGCACTGCAGCCGGATCAGGCGGGCCGGGATCGCGGCGGCGAGCGCCTTCGCCACCTCGGTCTTGCCGACGCCGGCCTCGCCCTCGCGCAAGAGCGGCGGCTCGAGGGCGGCGGCGAGGTAGACGGCCGTCGCCAGGCCGGCGTCGGCCAGGTAGCGCTCGCCGGCGAGCGCCTCGAGCACGTGCTCGGGGGAGCGAAACCTCTCCATCGCAGGTGAGGGTACCCGCGGCGCCGCGGGCCGCCGGGGCGCTGTTCTAGGCGCGCCCAGCGGCCTCCTCGAGCGCGCGCCGGCAGAGCACGCGCGCCAGGTGGCGCTTGTACTCGGGCGTGGCGTTCAGGTCGCCCGGCGGCCCGGTGCCCTCCGCGGCCTGCTCGGCGGCCCCGGCTATCGCGTCGGAGTCGAGGCCCCGGCCGCGCAGAGCGTCCTCCGCAGCGCTCGCGCGGAGCGGGATCGAGCCCATATGCGTGAGCCCGATTCGCACGTCCTCGCAGGAGCCGTCGGGAGCCTTCTTCACGAGCGCACAGGCGCCGACCATCGCCCAGTCCTCGCGGCGACGATTGAATTTCTGGTATCCGAAGCCGTAGCCGTCCATGGAGGGCAACCGCACCTCGGTGAGCACCTCGTCGGGCGCGAGCGCCGTGGTGAGGTAGTCCTCGAAGAGCTCCGCCGCGGGGATCGTACGCTCGCCGCTCGGGCCCCGCGCCGCCACGTCACCCTCATACGCGAGTAGGACGGCGGGCATGTCGGCCGCGGTGTCGCCGTGCGCCAGCGAACCGCCGATCGTGCCGCGGTTGCGCACCTGCTGGTCCGCGATCGTCGCAGCCGCCTCGGAGGCCAGGCCCAGCCCCCCGGTGGCCACCTGGTGATGCGTGGTCATGGCGCGGATGCGAAACACGCCGTTTTGCCGCTCTATGCCGGTCAGCCCAGGTACGCGTCGCAGGTCCACGAGCAGAGTCGGGGCGGCCAGCCGCAGCTTCATGAGCGGCAGCAGCGAATGGCCGCCGGCCAGCAGCTTGGCTTCCTCGCCGCCCTCGGCCAGCGCCCCAATCGCGTCCTCGAGCGACTGTGGTGCGACGTAGTCGAACCCAACGGGAATCACGAGGCACCTCCTTCCGGCGGCGCCGTCGGCCCGCTGCCCGCCGCGCCACCGCCTTGCTCGCCGAGCTCGCGCCCCTGCTCGGTTTCGGCCGGGCCGCCGCCGCGGCCCTCCGCCTCCTGGATCGCCTGCCAGACGCGCATCGGCGTGAGCGGCATGTTGAGCTCGGTGACGCCGAGCGGCCGCAGCGCGTCGAGCACGGAGCCGACGACGGCCGGCGAGCAGGCGATGGTCGCCGCCTCGCCGACACCCTTGACCCCGAGCGTGTTGGTCGGCGTCGGGGTCTCGGTGCGATCGGTGTCGAAGTTGGGCACGTCCGCCGCGCTCGGGAGCGCGTAGTCCACGAGCGTCCCGGTTACCAGCTGACCGTCCGCGTCGTAGACGACCTGCTCGTAGAGCGCCTGGCCCAAGGCGTGAACGATGCCGCCATGGATCTGGCCGTCGATCAGCAGCGGGTTGATGGCGGGGCCGCAGTCGTCGACCGCGATGTAGCGCACGACGTCGACACGGCCGGTCTCGACGTCGACCTCGCTGATGCAGGCGTGCGCACCGAATGGCCAGACGAAGTTGGACGGATCGTAGAAGCACGTCTCGTCCAGGCCCGCCTCCATGCCCTCCGGCAGGTCCGCCGGGATGTACGCCTCGCCGGCCACCTGGGCGAGCGTCATGGCCTTGTCCGGCGACCCGCGCACCTGGAACCTGCCCCCGACGAGCTCGATGTCCTCGGGCGCGGCCTCCAGCTGGTGCGCCACGATACGCTTGGCCTTGTCCTGCACCTTCTCGGCGGCGCGCGCGATCGCCTCCCCACCGACCGCCAGGGAACGTGAGCCGTAGGTGTTCTTCCCGAAGGGGCCGGTGTGGGTGTCGCCGTAGATAAGGTCGACCGCGTCCGGTGTGACGCCCAAGCGGTCGGCGACGATCTGCGCGAAGCCGGTCTCGTGCCCTTGACCGTGCGGCGAGGTGCCCGTGTAGACGGTTATCGACCCGGTCGGGTGCACCCGCACGTGGGCCGATTCGAAGTAACCGCCCTGCATGCCCCAGCCCTCGGGCCCGAGCGCGCGCGAGGGGCCCAGTCCGCAGATCTCGACGTAGGTCGAGAAGCCCACGCCGCGATAGATGCCGCGCTCGCGCAGCTCCGCCTGCTCGCGACGGAACGCCTCCAAGTCGAGCATCTCGAGGCACCGATCGAGCGTGCCGTGGTAGTCGCCCGAGTCGTAGATGAACCCGTGCGGACGCTCGCTCGGGAACTCGTCGATGAAGTTCTTGCGCCGCAGCTCGAGCGGGTCCATGTCGAGCTCCGCGGCAAGCTCGTCCATCGTGAGCTCGATCATGTGCGTCGCCTCCGGGCGGCCGGCGCCGCGGATGGCATCGGTCGTGAACTTGTTCGTGAACACGCCGACGATGTCCGTCTGGATGGCGTCGAACTTGTAGCAGCCGCCCATCACGCAGGCGCTGAACGTGGGGATGACCGGCCCCTCGATCAGGTGGTAGGCGCCGCAGTCCTGGATGATCTTCGCGTGGATACCCGTGACGGTGCCGTCGCGCTTGGCTCCGATCCGGACGTAGTCGATCTGGTCGCGCCCGTGGTGCGTCGTCGCCATCTCCTCGGAGCGCGTGGCCGTCCACTTGACCGGCCTGCCGAGCTTGCGCGCACACCAGCACGCGAGCACCTCCTCGCCGTAGACCTGCAGCTTGGAGCCGAAGCCGCCGCCGACGTCGGGCGCCACCACCCGGATGTTGTGCTCGTCCAGCCCCAGCTGGATCGAGAGGATCACGCGGCAGATGTGGGGAATCTGCGTGGAGGTCCAGAGCGTCAGCTTGCCATGGCGCCACTCGGCCAGCACGCCCCGTGGCTCGATCGCCGCTCCCGCCGTGCGGTGGTTGACGACGCGCCTCTCGATCACCACGTCGGCGTCTCGGAAGGCGCCTTCGACGTCGCCTCCGGACAGCGACCACTCGAAGACCTTGTTGGTGCCGAACTCGTCGTGGATGATCGGCGCCCCTTCCTCCAGCGCGCTCTCCGGATCCACTACGACCGGCAGCGGGTCGTACTCCACTATGACCTGCTCGGCCGCATCGACGACTCCGTACTTGTCGTGTCCGAGCACGACCGCGACCGGCTGGCCGACGTAGCCGACCTTGTCGCGCGCCAGCGGCCAATGGTCGGGCACATGCACCTCGACACCCGGTGGCGACCACACCATTGGGCAGGGCGCGGCCAAGTCGGTGAGGTCCTCGCCGGTGAACACCGCCTCGACCCCGGGCTGCTCACGGGCGGCCGTGGTGTCGATGGAGACGATCCGAGCGTGCGCCTCGGGCGAGCGCACGATCGCCGCGTACAGCATCCTCGGAAGCGTCATGTCGTCGACGTAGGCCGCGCGGCCGGTGATCAGACGCGGATCCTCCTTGCGCTTCAGCGAGCGTCCGACGTAACCGTTGCCGCCCGGCTCTGCGCGCTCGGCCGCCTCTACACCGGGAACGCCCATCAGACCGTCACCTCCTCCTTCGCGGGCTGCACCTGCGCACCGCGCATCTGCCCGGCAGCGGCTTGCACCGCCTTGACGATGTTCTGATAGCCCGTACAGCGGCACAGGTTGCCCGCGAGTGCCTCACGAATCTCGTGCTCGCTGGGGTCTGGGTCGCGGGCTAGCAGGTCCGCCGCGGCCATGATCATCCCGGGCGTGCAGTAGCCGCACTGCAGCCCATGGTGCTCCCAGAACGCCTCCTGCAGTGGGTGCAGCGCGCCCTCCTCGCCCAGGCCCTCGATCGTGGTGACGTCGGCCCCGTCGGCCTGCACGGCGAGGACCGTGCAGCTCTTGACGGCCTCGCCGTTCATGTGGACGGTGCA
>JACVRW010000071.1 GCA_014534235.1 Thermoleophilaceae bacterium
GACGAACTTGCGCATCTGGTTCGGGAAGCCCAGCCCGGTGAGCTTGATCTTGCCCTTCTGCGGCGACGTCGACAGGTACCGCGCAGCCGCGGCCACGCCAACCGTGGTCGGCGAGATAATGCCCTTCAGGTTGGGGTAGGCCTGGATCAGTCCCTGCGTCTCCTGGAAGGACTTCTGGTCGTCGTCGTCGCCGTAGGCAACCTTCACGAGCTTCATGTCCTTGTACTTGGGCTGCTTAAGCGTCTCCTTCATGACCGCGATCCAGGCGTTCTGGTTCGTGGCGTTCGCCGTCGCCGAGAGGATCGCGATCTCACCCTTGTAGTCGATCTGCTTGCCGATCGACTCGACCTGGTTCTCCCCGACGAGCTGGGTCGTGACCTGGTTGACGAACACACTACGCGCGTCGGGCGCCACGTCAGAGTCCATCGCGACGACCTTGATGTCGCGCTGCGCCGCTTGCTTGAGCGCCGGGGCGACGGCGTCGGGGTCGTTGCCGGCGATGATGATCGCGTCCGGCGACTGCTGCACCGCGGCGTTGATGATCGAGATCTGCGATGACGCGGACGCCTCGGTCGGGCCCGAGACGCGGTTGGAGCCGCCGAGCTCCTCGAGCGCCTCATCGACGCCCGAGTGCTCGAACTCCTCGTAGGGGTTGCCGAGCTGCTTCGGGATCGAGACCGTCTTGAGACCCTCCTTGATCGGGGCGTTCGGATCGGCCTCGCCGGACTGGGCGGACGAGTCACCGTTTCCGGCTTGCTCGTCGTCCTGGGTCTCACCACAGGCGGCGAGCGTGAGCATCGTCGCGAGGGCGAGTACGGCGAACAGGACGCGCAGGGCGCCTTTGGACTTCATCGTGGACCCTCCTTGGGGCGTTGGGGTGGGCGGCGCCGGCGGGCCTCCGTGACGCGCGCGGCGAGGTTGGGACCAAGCACCGAGCCGACCAGCAGGGCGCCGGTCACGATTTGGACCCAGTACGACGAGATCGTCTCCGACAGCAGGATCGCCTTCTGGATCGCACCCAGTAGAAAGAGCGCGAGGATGACTCCGACGATGGTTCCGCGGCCGCCGAAGATCGACACGCCGCCTAGCAGCACGGCGGTGATCGCCGTGAGCTCGAAGCCGAGCCCGACGTTGGCGGCAGCGGTGGAGTTGCGTAGCGAGATGACGATGCCGGCCAGCGCAGCGACCGTGCCGGCGAGCACGAACAGGGTCATCTTGACCCGCTTCACGCGCAGTCCGGCGAAGTGGGCGGCCTCCTCGTTCGCGCCGATCGCGTAGACGGAGCGCCCGAACGGCGTCGCATGCAGCAGGACGCCGAACGCGACGGCGAGGATCGCGAACAGGACCATCGTGTTGGGTACGAAGGTGCCCGCGAAGTTGCCGAAGCCGCGGTCGGTCCAGGTTGCGGGGAAGTCTGTCACGGACTCGTCGCCGATCACCACGTAGGCGAGGCCGCGGAACAGCGCCAGCGTGCCGATGGTCACCGCCAGCGACGGCAGCCCGAGCCCGGTCACGAGCCACCCGTTGAAGGCGCCGCACAGCGCACCCGCGACGAGGCAGATCGGCATGATGAACTCGAGCGGTAGGCCTTGGTTCCACAGCGCGGCCATCAGCGCGCTCGATAACGCGAGCACGGAGGCCACCGAGAGGTCGATCTCCGCGGCGACGATGACAAGCGTCAGCGCCAGCGCCATGAGCGCTACCTCGGAGAGGTCCAGCGATCCGGTGGTGAAGGAGTCCGCTGACAGGAACTCGGACGAAACGCTCTGCCCGAAGATGAACGTCGCGAGGATCAGCGCTACGAGCAGGGCCTCCCAGCGGCCGACCGCGGCGCGGGCCCGGTCCGCCAGCCGTTGCGCTGGCGCGTCGGTCGTGCCCGGAGTGGCGGCTGTCGAGGCGGAGGCGGCGGTGTCAGGCTGCACGTCGTGAGCTCCTTCTGCGTAGCGCGGCGTCGACGCGCAGGCCGACGAACCGGTCGAGCGCAATCGCGAGTAGCAGCAGCGCGCCGATCGAGGCCTGCTGCCAGAACGCCTCGACGCGGAGGACGATCAGCGACGAGGTGATGGTCCCGAGCAGCAGTGCGCCAAGGGCGGCGCCATAGACGCTGCCGGTCCCACCGAAGATCGCCACCCCGCCGACCACGGCAGCGGCGATGACGGTCAACTCGTAGCCGGTGCCGGCTGTGGCGTCCACCGTGCCGAAACGTGCCGTAAAGAGCACGCCGCCGAGGCCGGCCAGCGCGCCCGCCAGGACAAACGCGCTCAGGACGCGGCGATCGGATCTCACCCCGGCGAGCCGAGCTCCTTCGGGATTTGAGCCGATCGCGTACAGCTCGCGACCGGCGCGGTAGTCGCGCAGCCATTGGCCGACCGCCAGGACAACAACCAGCGCGATGAGCACTAGAAACGGGACCCCGAGCACCGAGTCGGTACCAAGATTCAGGAACGCGTCGGGCAGGGTTTCCGCGTTGACCTGACGGCCGTCGGTCCACAGGAACGCTATGCCGCGGAAGGCATAGAGCGTCCCTAGCGTGACGACGAGGGCGGGCACGCGCCCCCAGGTGACGAGCACGCCGTTGAGGAGGCCGCAGGCCGCGCCGAGGGCGATGCCCAGCACGAAGACGACGGGTAGCGCGAGGTCCTGGTTCCCTGAGAGAAGGTCCCCGGCCAGAAAGGCGCTGAGCCCAAGCACTGAGCCGACCGAGAGATCGACGTTGCGGGTGATGATCACGAGCGTCTGGCCGGCCGCGAGGATCGCGAAGATCGAGGCGTTGAGCGCCAGGTTCCGCAGCGAGTCGGATTCGATGAACCGCGGCTCCAAGATCGCCGTCACCGCGATCAGCAGCGCAAGCGCGGCGATGATGCCGAGCTCGCGGACGCGGAATACCCACTCGGTTAGGCGCCGGGCGCCCGCACCCTCGCCGACGGCCGGGCCGGGCGCGGGCGTCGCTTCAACGTTCATGCCGCCACCTCGCCGACGTGGCCGGTAGCCGCGCGGATCACGCTCTCCTCGTCGGCATCGGCGCGACTGAGCTCGGCGGTCAGCCGGCCCTCGTGCATGACCAGCACGCGGTCGGCCATTCCCAACACCTCCGGGAGTTCACTCGAGATCATCAGAACGGCGAGCCCGTGGCTGGCCAACTCGCTCATGAGCCGATGGACTTCCGCCTTCGTGCCGACGTCGATGCCGCGCGTCGGCTCGTCGAGAATCAGCACCTTCGGCTCGGTCGCCAGCCACTTGGCCAGGACGACCTTCTGTTGATTCCCGCCTGACAGGAAGCGCACGGGGTTCTCCAGCCGGTGGAACTTGAGCCGGAGGCGGGTGGCCCACTCGCGAGCGAGTCGATTTTCCGCGCCGCTGCCGATGATGCCAAGGCGCGAGAGCGCTCGCATGCGGGTCATCGTCGCGTTGCGGGCGATCGAAAGGTCCATGACCAGCCCCTGCTGGCGGCGGTCCTCGGGGACGAACCCGATCCCGGCGCGCATCGCAGTGAGCGGTTTGCCAGCGGGCAGCCGGCGGCCGTCGATCTCGACGTGACCGGCATCGGGCTTGTCGATGCCGAAAATCGCCCTGGCCACCTCGCTGCGCCCGGCGCCCACCAAGCCCGCGAGGGCGACGATCTCGCCGGCGTGAACGCTGAAGGAGATGTCGACGAAGACGCCCTCGCAAGTGAGCCGGTGGACCTTCAGGACGGGTGCGCCGATCGCGGTGTCCTGCTTGGGGAACAGGGTGCTGAGCTCACGCCCGACCATCCGGCGGACCATCTCGTCCGGCGTCATGTCGGCGATGCGCGCGTCCTGGACGACCGCGCCGTCGCGCATGACGGTGACGGTGTCGCAGATCGTAAAGACCTCCTCGAGCCTGTGCGATATGAACAGCACCGCGGCCCCGTGCTCGCGCAGCGTCCGCACGACCGCGAAGAGTCGCTCGACCTCCGCCCCGGAAAGGGCGGCGGTCGGCTCGTCCATGATCAGCACGCGCGCGTCGAAGCTGAGTGCCTTCGCGATCTCGACGATCTGCTGGTCGGCGATCGACAGCCCGCGCACGGGCCGCTCGGGGTCGAGCTTGACCCCGAGACGGTCCAGAAGGCCTTGGACCTGACCGTTCATCGCCCCACGGTCGATCCGCTTGAATGATCCGAGCGGGTGGTAGCCCATCACGACGTTCTCCGCGATGCTCAGGTCGGGAAAGAGCGTCGGCTCCTGGTAGATGACCGCGATGCCGGCGTCGCGGGCGTCATGCGGCGAATGGAAGTCCACGGACTGGCCGTCCACGAGCATGTCGCCCGAATCCCGCCGGACGACACCCCCCAGGACCTTCACGAGCGTCGACTTGCCTGCGCCGTTCTCACCCACCAGCGCTCGCACCTCACCGGGGCGCAGTGCAAGGTTCCCGTCCCGCAGCGCTCGCACAGCGCCGTACGACTTGGTCGCGTCTCGCAGCTCGACGAGCGCAGCGGCAGCTTCGCTCACGACGCCTTCCGCCACTCATCGCGCTCGCCGCGCACAACGGCGAACCGCCCGCCAGAGGCTGGCGGGTTATGGTCGATCCACACGGCCCCTCCCTCCTTGTTCGACCGAAAACGATCAAAACAGATAACTAAGTTGGTGTCAAGGGCTACATGCCGAAAGCTGGAAGGGTTCCGGGCTGGCAGCCTTAAGCGGGCCGCAAACCGCGCTACGACGCGGAACAATGCACTAGCATGGCTTGACATCGCTGTCGGCGCGTGGTTCCGTCGCGCGCACACAACCCAACTCCGAGGACCAGTAATCGCACGTAAACGAACAGAACATGCCAGGACCGTGCTGGCTGAAGCCCGCCGGCGCGAGATCGCCGAAGCGCTGCGGAGGCAGGGCTCGGTGACCGTGGCGGAGGTCGAGGCGCGCTTTGAGGTCTCTCCCATGACGGCACGCCGGGATCTCGACGAGCTGGCACGCCGGGGGCTGGTGCGTCGCACCCACGGCGGTGCGGTGATGCCGACGAGCTCGGCGCACGAGGACTCCTTCGCACGGCGCATGAAGGTCTCCGCAGACGCCAAGCGAGCGCTCGCCCACGAGGCTGTCGCGATGCTGTCTCCGCGCGAGACCGTGTTCCTCGACTCGTCGACGACCGCTTACTTCGTCGCCCGCCGGATGATCGAAACCGGGATCCCCGCCACCGTGCTGACGAACTCGCTCCCGGTGATGG
Source organism: Thermoleophilaceae bacterium (assembly GCA_014534235.1). Lineage (GTDB taxonomy): Bacteria > Actinomycetota > Thermoleophilia > Solirubrobacterales > Thermoleophilaceae > JACVRW01. Next base: position 5,188 of record JACVRW010000071.1, read on the forward strand.
AGCTCGTCTTCAACGACGGAGGCCCCAATGTGGAGCTCATCGGCATCGGCGGCAATCTGCGGCGCCTGACGCGCTCCTTCGTCGGACCGAATGCGGTGCGCACCGTCGAAGGCCACTTCGCAGACCAGTTGTTGCTCAGCGTCAAGGGCCTGACCGCCTCAGGGATGATGACCGACGCCGACGCCCTCGAGGCCGAGGTCAAGCGGGCGATGATCGCCCAGGCCGGCGAGTCGACACTCCTCGTCGACCGCTCCAAGCTGACCGTCCGGGGACTGAGCGTCGTCGCGTCGGTCGCGGACGTGTCGTCCGTTATCGCCCACGGCTTCTCGTCCGCCGAGATCAATCCGCTCATTGCGATCGGCGCGAACGTTCGGACGATCGACGCGGACCGGGCCGGCGGCGTCGACGCCGCCCGTCGCCCCACCGCCTGACCGCAGGCCGCGTCGGGGGGCGGCGAGCGAGCGGCGAGACCAACTGCCGGCAACGACTTCTGCCCGTCCCTAGCCGGAGCGTTTCTGTCGTTTGGGCAATGGTTTGCTCCGCACGCGGACGAGCGGTGCGCCTCAGCCGAGTATGACGTCGTAGGGCCGAGCGCTCGCAGCGCCAAAAGAGCGGTTGCTCGACGCTGCGGGTATCGCGCTGCCCTAGTCGAACTGGCCCGGCGCGCCCGGATCGGGGGCCGAATTCGTTGCCGGCTGCGGCGCCGCTTCCGGTCGGGCTGCCGGCTCGGTCCGAGGGGACAAAGCCGCTGCCGGCGGGCTGGCTTGGGGCCGGAGTGGGCGGGGGAGCAGGCGCGGGCGCGGTGGCCGCGGCGGGGTCGCACTCGTTCGCCGGGTCGGGAGGCGGCGGGGGCGGCGCCGGCTCGGGCGGAGGCGCGGGCGCCAGCTCGGGCGGAGGTGGCGGCGGCTCGCTGGGGGGAGGCTGGTCGGCGACCGGGGCGCGTGCGGGCGCCGGTTCCACGGAATCTCGTCCTTGACCGGCTTCGCTTTGACTCGCTGCTCGACGGGGGGCGGGCGCGGCGGCTCCTGGGCGAAGTGGTCGACCGCGGTGCCGCCGCCGGCCAGCGCGGCCACCGAGGCGGCCACGGCGGCGACCTTCTGGCCGGTGGTCGACGGCCGCGTGGGTGCGCTCGCCAGCGCGGCCGCCTTCTGCTGGGCCGGCCCCAGCAGCGACTCGAACAGGCTGCGCACCGACCCGCCGCCCGGCTCGGCCGCGACCAGCGCCAGCGGCGGCACGAGCGCGGGACGCGCGCCGGCGCGGCGCGAAACTCCTTCAAGCTCGCCCAACAGAACAGGCACGTCTTCATGTGCGGGCGCAGCAGCGTCCGCTGCTCGGGACGCGCCTCCCCGTCAGCCAGCGCCGACAGCAGCGGCACAAACGGGGACGACCTCCACCGGTTTTTCGGGCGTGGACTCTCAGCGCGACCCAATGGTTTCGCCGGGCCGCGAGGGTCCAGCGGACATGGAAGTACTGGCGGACGACGCGCCGGTTGCAGACGTCTCGGTCGCGGGCGCGTAGCCGGACCCGTACGACCGCTCGTCGCCCGACCACAATGGGTCTCAACTTGCATCCCGGCGATCCGTGATGCTCAGCGTGTCGGGGTCCAGGACCGATGGCGCGCCGCCGTCGGGAGGCCGGCGAGCCTGGCGGCTCTACTACTGGTTCCCGACGATCACCGGTCGGAGGTTCGCCTGAGGCACTCGGCAAGCTGTCGTTCTGGACGATGTTCGTCGGCTTCAACCTACCTTCCTGATCCAGCACCCGGCAGGCCTGTCGGGCATGCCGCGCCGGGTCTACGACTACTCCGACGAGCCTGGCGTCTCGACCCACAACCTGATCTCGACGATCGGCTCCTTCGTGCTGGGCGTCGGGGTCGTGGTGGTTGTGGCCAAACCTGCTCTGGAGCTGCGAGCGGGGACGCCGCGCCGGCAACCGACCCCTGGAAGGCAAAACGCTCGAGTGGTTCACGCAGTCGCCGGCGCCGAGCAACTTCGACGTCATCCCGCGAGTGCGCAGCGTCGAGCCGATGAAGGACATCCGCCGCGAGGTCGCGGCCGCGACCTCGGCGGCAGAGACTGTCGCCCAGCCCGGCGCGCCCCGGAGTCTCTGACCGCTCAGGAGGCGGCTCGGTGCGCGGGCGCCAGGTCGCCGACGGGCAGGGTTTGCACCTTGGCCCGGATGCAGCTGAGCAGCTCTCGGTAGGAGTCGCAGAACGAGCGCACGCCGTCGCGCTCGAGCTCGCTGGTGACGGCTTCGAGATCGATGCCCGCGACGCTTGCTCGCCGGAGGGTTGCGTGAGCCGCTCCCGCGACGGGGAGGGCGGGCTCGACCTCGCCGTGGTCGGCAAAGGCCCGCAGCGTGGCGTCGGGCATCGTGTTGACCGCGTCCGGGGCGATCAGTTTCTCGACGTAGAGCACGTCCGAGTAGGCCGAGCTCTTGGTGCCGGTGCTCGCCCAAAGCGGCCGCTGCGGCCGTGCGCCCGCTTCGCGCAGCGCGAGCCAGCGGTCATCCGCCAGGCAGGGATGCTCGCTGAAGCGATCGAGGTAGCGCGCGTACGCGAGCCGCGCGTTGGCGATCGCCACCCGGCCGCGGAGCCCTGAGTCACCCGGTAGCAACGGGTCCACCTTGGCGTCGACGCGCGACACGAAGAAGGACGCCACGGAGGCGATCGAGTCGAGCGGCTCGCCGGCGGCCAGCCGCCGCTCGAGGCCGCGGATGTAGGCATCGATCACCTGCTCGTAGCGCGCCACCGAGAACAGCAGGGTGACGTTGACGTTGACGCCGCCTGCGGTGAGCTCTTCGATCGCGGGGACACCCGCCTCGGTGGCGGGAACCTTGATCATCACGTTGGGCCGGGCGAGCCGCTCCCACAGCTCGAGCGCCTGCTCGATCGTGGCCTTGGTGTCGTCGGCGAGGTCGGGCGTGCACTCGAACGAGACGAACCCGTCGCGTCCACCGCTCTGGTCGTAGGCGGGGCGCAGGCGGTCCGCGGCCCCGCGGACGTCGTCGAGCGCGAGCTGGAAGAACAGCTCCTGCGGTGCGCGCAGGCCGGCGTCGACCGCTGCGCGCAGCTGGTCATCGTAGCGGTCGGAGCCGGTGATGGCCTTGGCGAAGATGGTGGGGTTGGAGGTCGCGCCGGTTACCGCGTAGTCGGCGATCAGCCGGGCGAACTCGCCGCTGTCGAGCAGCTCGCGCGAGAGCGTGTCGAGCCAGATCGAGACCCCGGCTTGGTGGAGCGCTTCGAGGCGGTTCATGCGACACCCCCCATTTCGACCTGGACGAGCTGCTCGAGCGGGACGTCCGGATCGGAAAGGCGGCGGTCGTCAACGGCCACGCGCCGGCGGATGAGGCGCTGGAGGGGATCGGTGACGTCCCACACGTTGACGTTCATGCCGGCCGTGACGCGATTCCCGGCGAGCCAGAAGGCGATGAACTCGCGCGTGGCCGGATCGCCGCGGAAGACGACCCGATCCCGGGAGCGGGCGTACCCCGAGTACTCCATCCCGATGTCGTACTGGTCGGAGAAGAAGTACGGCAGGCGCTCGTAGGCGACCGACCGGCCGATCATGTTGCGGGCGGCCGCCGGCCCCTGGTTGAGCGCGTTGGCCCAGTGCTCGACGCGAACGCGCTGGCCGTAGAACGGGTGTTGGGCGTTTGCCACGTCGCCCGCCGCGAACACCTTGGGAGCGCTGGCCTGAAGGAGCTCGTCGACGACGATGCCGTTGTCGACCGCGATGCCCGCCCGGGCGGCGAGCCCGGTGCGCGGCTCCACCCCGACGCCGACCACGACGAAGTCGCAGTCGAGCTTGCGACCGTCGCTGGTGCGCACGCGCTCGACCGCCTGGTGGCCCTCGAAGGCCTCGACGGCGGTTCCGAGCAGCATGCGAACGCCCTGGTCGGCATGGATGTCGCGGTAGACGGCCCCCAGCTCGGCGCCCAGCACGCGCTCCAGCGGGACCGAGGCCGGCTCGACTAAGGTCACCTCTAGGCCGCGCTGGCGCGCCGAGGCGGCCACCTCGGCACCGATCCAGCCCGCGCCGATCACGACCACCGCGCCGCCGCGGTCGAGCCGCGCGCGCAACGCGTCCGAGTCCTCGACACTGCGGAGATACAGGACGCCGTCCAGGTCGGCCCCGGGAATCGAAAGGCGCCTCGGGTCGGCGCCCATGGTGAGCAGCAGGCGGTCGTAGCGCAGCCGCTCGCCGTCGTCCAGCTCGAGCTCGCGGCTCGTCGTGTCCAGGCCTGTCGCGGTCCGGCCGAGGCGCAGCTCGATCTCGTCCTCGGCGTAGAAGGCCTCGTCGTGGACGTAGACCTTCTCGCGGCCCACCTCGCCGCGCAGGTAGTCCTTCGACAGCGGTGGCCGCTCGTAGGGGCGCTCGCGCTCGGCCCCGATCAGCACGACGCGGCCGTCGAAGCCCTCCTTGCGGAGCGTCTCCGCGGCCTTGGCGCCGGCCAGGCTGGCGCCGACGATCACGTGAGTCTGGTCAGTGGTCATGGGATGTCCTTGTGGTCAGGGCCAGGAACTCCTGGCGGGTGCGGGGGTCGTCGCGGACGAGGCCGCGCAGCGCCGAGGTCACGGTCTTCGCGCCCAGCTTCTGCACACCGCGCAGCGACATGCACAGGTGCTCCGCGTCCAGCACCACCCCCACGCCTTTGGGCTCGAGCTCGCGCTCGAGCCAGTCGGCGACCTGCGTGGTCAGGCGCTCCTGGATCTGCAAGTCGCGACTAAACAGCTCGACAACGCGGCCCAGCTTGCTGAGGCCGATGATGCGTTCGCCAGGCAGGTAGCCGATGTGGGCTGTGCCGTGGAACGGCAGCAGGTGATGCATGCAGAGCGAGTGGAACGGGATCGCGCGGGCCACGATCAGCTCGTCGTAGCCGTCGTCGTTGGGGAAGGTGGTCGCCGTGAAGGGCTGAGGGGTCAGCAGCTCGCTGTAGGCGTCTGCGACCCGGCGAGGAGTGTCCCCGAGTGCGTCGGAGTCGACGTCGGCGCCGAGCGCCCGGAGCAGGTCGCGAGCCGCCCGCTGCACGGCGACGCGATCGATACGCCGCGGGCCGGCGGCCGGGTCCGGCGGCTCGGCCAGCGCCAGCGCGGCGTCGCCGTGGTAGTTCGCGGTCGCGGTCATACCAGGTTGGCGTCCGACGCTCGCGGGTTCTTACCTCGTGGCTCCGGACCTGAGCCGGGCGCGGCCTGCAGGCGGTCCTCTTCGTTTCGGGAGGCGTCCGCGGTCAGCAGCGTCGCCTCAAGGCCGAGCAGCCGCATATCCCGCAGCACGCCTGCGAGACTACCCTCGCCGAGCAGCGACTCTCCCTCGGCCAGCTGCAGCTCGATCAGCCAGCCCGCTTCCGAGTCGGCGCTCCGCCCCCGATGGGCCAGGCGTGACAGGAGCACAGTGCTGCGCGGCACGGCCGCCCGAAGCTCGTGTATCTCGAGCTCGAGCCAACCCTCCAGCTCGTCGACCGAGATCGACGCACGCGGCTGGCAGCGGATCGCGAGCTGGAGCATGCGCTCAATCGTCGACCCGGCGAGCCCGGACGGCAATGCATACAAGCCACCGTCCCGCCGCGCTGCGAATGGGACCGAGCCGCGATGGATGGTCGTTTGGACGCACGGGCACGAGTGCCAAGCCCGTGAACACGCGGTGACGCCTCGCGACCCCTAAGAGACGACCGTGTACCTCAATCCCTAAATTCGCTTTCGCCGGGCGTTGAGGAGGCCGGCTACGTGGGCCTGCTGGTCGTCACCAGGATCTGCCGGGCCCCGGTGGTGGGCCGATCGCGCTGCGCGCGATGACGCACCGGTCGCCGGCGCTCGGACTGGCGCTACTCATCCTGATCGCTGCGGTCGTCGTCCTCGCCGCCGCCGCAACTGGCGCCGCCTTCTCCGGCCGGGAGCGCCCTGGTCTCTCCTGAGCGCCCGCACAAGGCGTGCGTGGGTGGAAGCCGGCCGGCGGATGGGGTCTTCTGTGCATGGACCCGGCCCCGAGCCGAAGCGAACATCCGGGGTTCCCAGACCAGATCACCTGGAGGACCAAAGCGACTGTTTGGACGCAAGGGACGCGACGACGAGGTAGAGGAGCGCTGTCTGCGCTGCGGCGAGCCGGTGCCCCAGGGCGCCGTGGAGTGCATGATGTGCGGAGTGGATCTGCGGCCGTTCCGGGCCGGATCCGGCGCCCAGGAGCCCCAGGCTTCCGAGGCCGAGTCAGGGGCCCGCTAGCCGCGGGTTGGGGTCAGGCCACGACGAGTCCGCAGCGGTTGGCGTAGCGGGTTAGCTCCACGCGGTTGCGCATGCTGAGCCTCCTCGAGCAGGTGGCGCGGTCGCGATCGCCGTCTTTGCTTCCACGCTAACGGCCTCGGTCAGCGCAGCCCGCCGCGCAGCACCGAGGCGAGCACCGCCGCGTTGCTGTGCTCGGCGTCGCGGGCCGCGAACACGAGCGTCAGCGGGCCGTCCCGCGCCCGCCGGCGAAGCTCGGTGAGTCTGTGTCGCCGGCCGACGAACTCCTGAATGTAGCGTCTGCGGAACTCCTCGAAGCGCTCGGGGTCGTGGCCGTACCAGCGGCGCACCGAGTCGCTCGGGGCCAGGTCGCGCGCCCACTCGTCGATCCGCGCGTCCTCCCGCGAGAGGCCGCGCGGCCAGATCCGGTCGACCAGCACGCGATAGCCATCGGCTCGCCGGGCCGGGTCGTAGGCGCGCTTGAGGCGGATGTCTATGCGGCTGCCCTCGGCCCGGTCGTCGGCACGGGTTGGGCCGTGATCTCGGTTGCCTCCGCACGGGCGAGTCGCTTCGCCAGCCGCCGCACCTCGGCGGGCGGGCGGCCGAGGCGGCGGCGCGACGGCCAGGACGCGCCCCGACCCCCCGTCGGCGCACTCGCGCGCGATCAGCCGCAACTCGCCGGGAGTGAGCCCGGCGGCCGGGGGCGGGAGGTGGTGGGGCGAGCGGCGGCAGAGCCCGAGCACCGCCATGCGGCCGACAACCGCCCGATCGGATCGGCCGAGCAGCCGAGCCGGCCGGCCGGGCGGCAGGCCGGCGTGCATGCGCAGCCGTGGTCGCACGGCTGCACGCTCCGCACCACGGCGAGCGCCGCCGCGGCGAGCAGGAACGCCGCCGCGGACGCGGTGTACAGGAACCGAAAGCGCAGCTCGGAACCCCGCGCCGCTCGCGCGGCCAGCGTCGCGGCCCCCGGCCTCGGGGCCGGTCATGCAGCGTCTGAAGCGCCCCGCTCGCGGGCGCGCCGCCGGGCGGTCCGTTTCTCAGCGAGGGTCATCGTGCCTGGGTGCCCGGCCCCCGGCCACGGCGTCAGCAGGAGCAGCGAGCGGGTGTTCTTGCGAGCGCGCACCTCGTGCCGCTCTCGCGGCTCGAACTCGCACAGGAAGCCGCTGCCTCCGCTCACGCGGGTCCCGTCCTCGACCTCGATTTCGACCTCGCCTTCGAGCACCAGGAGCCACGCCCGCTCGTGAACCTCGTGCTCCTGCAGGGCTTCCCCGGCCGGGAGGTTGAGGAGGATGGCACGCGCGTCGTCGGTCGAGGCGATGATCCGCGGCGTATGCGGCTCGACCGCTAGATCCGAGAGATCCCAGCTCCTCATCGCAGCCCGCGCCGCTTTTTCACGCCGCCTTTTGGCGGTGGTAGGCCGCGTTGATCTCTATGTAGTGGCGCCACTCGTCGGGCACCATGTCCTCCGGAGTGATCGCGTCGACGGGACAGGCCTCGACGCAGGCGTCGCAGTCGATGCACTCCTCGGGATCGATATAGAGCTGCTCGACTCGGTCGTAGTCGGGCTCGTCCGGCGTCGGGTGGATGCAGTCGACCGGACAGACCTCGACGCACGAGTGGTCCTTCACGCCGATGCACGGCTCGTTGATCACATAAGCCAACGCCTACCGCCTCCCGCCACTTTCTACATCCCGACTGGGCAAAATATCACGGCCCCATCGATTTCTCCCAACCATGCTGTGAGAAACTGCCGTCGGTGGACCTCCCGGAAGCGCTCGCAGACGACCCCCTGCACCAGCCGACCCGCGCGCGGCTGTTCGCGCTGCTGGTCGAGCTGCGCCGGCCGGCGGCGACGGACGAGCTGGCGGGCAAGCTGCACCTGCATCCAAACGGCGTCCGCGTCCATCTCGAGCGCCTGCTCGAGGCGGGGCTCATCGTTCGCAGCCAGGCGCCCCGGCCGCGCGGGCGGCCGCGCGACGAGTGGTCGCTCGCACCCGAGGCGGCGCCGGGCGGAGCTCCGCCGCGCGCCTACGGCGACCTGGCGCGCTGGCTGGCGCGCGCCATTCCGCCGCGGCCCGCCCGCCTGCGCGATGTGGAGCGGGCGGGCCGTGAGATCGGGCGAGAGCTCGCACCCTCGGGCGCCGCCTCCCTGGACACCGCGCTGCGTAACGCGCTCACCGGGCTCGGCTTCCAGCCGCTGCTCGAACGAGGCCCCTCAGGACGTCTGAGCTGCCGCCTTCGCAACTGCCCGTACCGCGACTCCGTGAGGGAGAACCAAGAGGTCGTCTGCACACTCCACCGCGGCATCACCCGCGGCCTGCTCGACGTCCTCGAGCCGCGGGCGAGTCTCGCCGGCTTCGTACCTCACGACCCTGATCTGGCCGGCTGCGAGATAGACATCGACGGGCTCGTCGCGGCGGGCGAGGGCGCACCGGCGTAGCCGGGGTCGGATCAGATCGATCCATCTATCGAGGAGTGGAAGACGATGTGCGCAACGCGCACGTAGCTCTCGACCAAGAGGAATACCTGGCGCGGGCGGATGCCAGATGGCCGTTAACGGCACAACTGCACGTCGAGCGGCTCGCCGGCATGTCGCAGAGCGCGTCGCAGATTGGCGCGGTGAGCCGGCGGTAGGAGCGCGCCCGCCGCCGAGCTGTCTGCCGAGTCGTGGCCCCGGCTCGCCACCCTGCTGCAGCTCGTGTCGTGGTTCGCCGTGGCTCATGGGTCTTGGTTTCACAGCATTGCCTTCGTCGCGAGGCAGTACGGCGGCGGCGCCGGCCGGTGTGGCGTCGGAGCAAAGGAGCGGATGTGCCGGATTCGAAGGCCTGCTGGTCCTGACCGGCGCCCCGGATCGTCGTCGCGCTGCGCAGCTACGAGCACGCCGACTGCACGGACCAGGACCTCGCAGAGCGGACAGCGAGCGAGACCCGGGTCCCGCTAACCGTGTTCGCGATCGCCGCCCAGCCCGCCCGCGCCGAGGTTGCGCACGGCTCCACAGCCGGGCATGGCTCGGGCACCCTTTGGTTCTGGGGTGAAGGCCCGTCTGGTGCAGACCCGCCAGCGGACATACCAGCTCCACGTGCTGGGCGACTGGACGCTCGCGCTGTTCTCTCGCCGACGATATCGTCGCCTTCGGCGCCAACCTACCGCGGCCGCCGCGCCGCGCGACGACGCTGGCGCGCCCATAAGCAAGTGACCACAAGTCAAGCGCCGACGAATGGCCGCGACAAGCTAGCGCGGCGGATGGGGCGCCTCCGGGCGCGTCCGCCAGCTTGTGCTATGCCCGGGAACCGCGCCGCGCACACCCGGTCCGGGCACGGCTGCCCGGCCGGATTCATGGTCCACTTGCGCTTCGCGCAGCGGCTCGGTCGTCGGCACGGGCGGCGCGCAGCGACCCGGCGTGGGCGCGGGCTCGGGGATCGCGGCGGGCCTTCAGCACCGAGGCGACGACCGTGACCGCCAGCACGACGAGGATGACGATGAGCGACATCGCGGTCGAGACCTCGGGGATGGCGTCGTTGCGCAGGTGGCCGTAGTGCAGCAGCAGCTTGACGCCGATGAAGGCGAGGATGAGCGACAAGCCAGTCGAGAGGTACACGAGCCGGTCGAGCAGTCCGGTCACCAGGAAGTAGAGGGCGCGGAGGCCGAGGAGGGCGAAGGCGTTCGCGACGAAGACGATGAACGCCTCGTCCGTGACGCCGAACACGGCGGGGATCGAGTCGAGCGCGAAGAGCAGGTCCGTGGTAGAGATTGCGACGAAGACGATGAACAGCGGCGTGGCGACCCTGCGCCCGCTCACTCTGGTGAGCATCCGTCCGCCGGCGTAGTCGTCGGTGAGCGGCAGCACCCGCTGCGCCGCACGGACGATGGGGTTGTCCTCGACGCCGGGATCCTGGTCGCGATGGCGAAAGAGCTGGATCGCAGTCGCAAGAAGCAGCACGCCGAAGACCGCGAACATGAACGAGAAGCTCGAGATGAGGACGGCCCCGAGCGCGATGAAGATCGCGCGCATGACCAGGGCGACGAGGATGCCGAAGGTCAGGACGCGCTGCTGGTACCGGGCCGGCACCGCGAAGGTGGTCATGATCACGACGAAGACGAAAAGGTTGTCGACGGACAGGCTCTTCTCAACGATGTAACCGGCGAAGTACTCC
>JACVRW010000054.1 GCA_014534235.1 Thermoleophilaceae bacterium
CCGGCCGGCGGGCGCGCGGTACATCGTCACGCCCGCACCGCCGCCGCGGGGGCGCGCCGCATTCGAGGTCGCGGGCTGCACGGGCTGCCTCCTCGAGCGCGCACGAAGGGGGGTCGCGGCGTGAGCGGGCTCCTCGCCCGCCCCGCAACGGCGCCGGCCGACCCGTCGTCGGCGCCTTCGGCCCGCGCCGAGAGCCGAGAGTGGGACCCGTTCGTCGTGAGGCTGACCGTATTCGGGGCGCTCGCCGCGTACGGAGCAGCCCACTGGGCGATGCTCGTCACGGACGCGCACGGCGGGCGCACGCTGCTCGTCGTGCTCCTCGCCGTGGGCGGCGGGGCCGTCATGGGCGCGCTCGACCGCGCGTCGCTGCCCCGCCCCGCGGTGCACGCGCTGGCCGTCGTCGTCGCGCTCGCCACGTTGGCGCTCGGGCTCATGGCCGCCGGCCTGCCCGCCCGGCTGCTCGCCCCGGGCGGCTTCGCCGAGCTGTTCGACGGCCTCGACCGGGGGCTCGCAGGCGTGGAGAGCGTCGAGTGGCCGTACGAGGGACCGGACGAGTGGATCCGGCTGACGATCCTGCTCGGAGCGCCGCTCTTTCTCGCCATCGCCGCGTCCGTCACGTTCTGGCCCGCCCGGCGAGCCGCGCCGGGGCTGCGGCTGGCGGGGCTCGTGGTCCTGCTGCTGCTGTACGGCACGGCCGTGACGGAGCACGATCCCGGTCGGCCACTTCTGCGCGGGCTCGGCCTGCTGCTCCTGGTGGCGGCGTGGCTCTGGCTTCCGCGCCTGCCGAGGCGCGAGGCCGGCGTGGGCGCCGCCGTCGTAGCCGGCGCGGGCGTGCTCTCGTTGCCGTTCGCGGCGGCCTTGAACGCCGACCAACCCTGGTGGGACTACCGGGCGTGGGACTGGTTCGGCGGGGGAAAGTCGATCACGTTCCACTGGACGCACGAGTACGGCCCGCTCGACTGGCCGCGCGATGGCACCACGCTCCTGAACGTCAAATCCGACCGCCCGCATTACTGGAAGACGCAGGTGCTCGACGGCTTCGACGGCTTCCGCTGGGTGCCGACGATGGACAACAGGCAGGACGACCCGTCTCTCGACCTGCCCGATCGGTCCGAGCGCCGCGGCGGGCCGGGCTGGGACAACTTCGAATGGAACCCGGATTGGGCTGAGGAGATCCAGGTCACCGTCCGCTCGCTCGCGAGCAACCTCGTCGTGACCGCCGGCCTCGCCTACGACCTGGACGACGTGGATGCGCACCTGCTCTCCGACGGCACCAGCTTGACGCTCGGCGACCCGCTCGAGAAGGGCGACAACTACACGGTGAGGACCTACGCGCCGAACCCGACCCGGGCCCAGATGCGGGACGCCGTCCAGCAGTATCCGGGCCGGTTCGTCCGCGCCACCGCGATTGTCCTGCCCCCGCCGGGCGCGAGCGCGATCGAGGGCGTCGGTCGGCAGGGGGACATAGTGCGCGGCCTGACCGAATCCGAGGGGACGCTCGTCCACGCCGGCCTGAGGGGTGACCCGCTGAGCGGCTCGCCGCGTGCCGAGGAGCGGTTCCGCGATTCGGTCTACGCCGACACGTACAGCCTCGCCCGGCGGCTCACCGACGACGAGCCGAACGTCTACGAGGCGGTCAAGGCGATCGAGCGTTACCTTCAGGAGGAGTACGTCTACAGGGAGCGGGTGCCGAGCGCGGACGTCCCGCTCGAGGACTTCCTCTTCCGCGAGCGGGCGGGCTACTGCCAGCAGTTCTCCGGGGCGATGGCGCTCATGCTGCGCATGATCGGAATCCCGGCCCGCGTGGCGGCGGGCTTCTCTCCCGGGTCGTTCAACCGGGACACCGGCGAGTACCGCGTGCGCGACCTCGACGCCCACTCGTGGGTGGAGGTGTACTTCAACGGCATTGGGTGGGTGCCCTTCGATCCAACCCCCCCGATCGCGGCGACCGACTCGCGGGCGGGCGAGATCGCGACCGGGCGCGCCGGCGTCGCCGCCGGCGCCGTGCGGAACCAGGGCGGGAGCTCGCCGGCGCCGGAGCGCGCCGCCGGCGGCCGCGGCGGCGGTGGCGACGGCGGTGGGCCGGGCTGGTTGCTCGCGCTGCTCGCGGTGCCGGTGCTGGCGGTTGGGGCGGGCGCGCTGGTGGTGGCTTTGCGGATGCGCAGGCTCCGCGGCCTCACCGCGAGCGAGCTGGCGGAGGCGCAGCTGCGCGAGCTCCGCCGCGCGCTCGAGCGCCTCGGCTGGAAGGTCCCCGCCGGCACGACGCTGCTCGACCTCGAGCGCCGGCTGAGGAGAGCGGCGGGGCCGGCCTCGGCGGCGTATGCCGGCGGCCTCCGGGCGCACCGCTACGACCCGCGTGCGCCGGACGCGCCCGGGGCCTCGGAGCGCCGCGCCATGAGACGCGAGCTGAGCGCGCGCCGGCGCCTCCGCGACCGGCTCCGCGCGCTGCTAGCGATGCCACCCGGGGGCCCGCGGCTGTAGCGCCGGGACCGCCAACTCCGGGCCGACCGTGTCACATCGGGGTCGCTATGCACCCCCTCGATGACGCGATGCTCGCGACCGCCACGCGGCGCCGCCACGCCCGGAGCGCAATGTTTACCGGGCTCTAAGGTTGCCGCTCTAGAAATGACGGCATGAACCGTCCGACCTCGAACATGCTCTCCGGCGTCCTCGGTGGGCTCGTCGTGCTCGTCCTCGGCGCGATCCTCATCTCCACCGACGTCATCGACACCGGCGACGACCGCACAGTGGTTCGGCAGTCGCCGATCACGCAGACTACCTCTGAGTCCGACGGCGACGGCCGGACCGTTCGCGACATCTACAAGCGGGAGGCGCGCGGCGTCGTCTTCGTCGAGGCCGAGGGCGTGAGCGACGAGCCGTCGATCTTCGGTACGCCGAACGAGGGGACCGCGACGGGTTCGGGGTTCGTCATCGACGAGCAGGGCACGATCCTCACCAACGCCCACGTCGTCTCCGGCGCAGAGAACGTGACGGTGAGCTTCACCGAGGAGGGCGACGCGATCGACGCGGAGGTGAAGGGAGTCGACGCCTCCACCGACCTGGCCGTCCTGAAGATCGACCCGGACGACGTCGAGAACCTGGTGGCGATGCCGCTCGGCGACTCGTCGCAGGTCGAGGTCGGCGATCCGGTGGTCGCGATCGGCAACCCGTTCGGGTTCACCCGCACCGTCACGACCGGGATCGTGTCCGCGCTACAGCGCCAGATCGAGGCGCCGAACGGCTTCCCGATCCGAAACGTGATCCAGACCGACGCCTCGATCAACCCCGGCAACTCCGGCGGACCCCTGCTGGACGCCGACGGGCGGGTGATCGGCATCAACTCGCAGATCGCGACGGGCGGCGGCCAGGGCTCCGTGGGCATCGGCTTCGCGGTCCCGATCAACACCGCCAAGTCGCTGCTCCCGGAGCTGCGCGAGGGCGGCGAGATCGAGCGGGCGTACCTCGGCGTGACGATGGCTGACGTGACCGAGAACGTCGCCGCCGAGCTCGACCTGCCCGTTGACCACGGAGCGCTCGTCCAGGAGGTCGCGGAGGGCGGCCCCGCCGACGACGCGGGCCTGCGCGGCGCGGGCGCGAGCGCCACAGGGGGCATCGCGGGTGGCGGAGACGTAATCGTGAAGGTCGACGGCGAGCAAATCGACAACTCCGACGACGTGGCCGCGGCGATCGAGGACAACGACCCTGGCGACACGGTCGAGATCGAGTACTACCGGGGTGCGGACCGGGAGACCGCCAAGGTCCGCCTCGGCGAGCGGCCTGACACGCTCGACACCGGCGGTTCGCAGCCCCAGGCGCCCGAGGACGACGGCGGCGGCCTGTTCCCGCTGCCGTAGCCCGTGCGATCTGGGTTGGGGGCCAATATGGCCCCGAACCGAGATCGCGTGGCTAGAAGGAGGCGGCTGTGGCTCACGGGGCGGGCCGCGACCGGCGGGCATCACGCGGCGGGCTGCGACCATATGCGGGCATGACCCGCGTCAAGATCTGCGGCATCACGAATCCGGCCGACGCGCGCCGGGCGGCCGACCTCGGCGCCTGGGCGATCGGGATGATCTTCTGGCCGCAGAGCTCGCGGGCGTGCTCGATCGAGGACGCCGAGGCGATCGGGGCCGAGCTGCGCCGGAGACTGCACCTCACCGGCGTGTTCGTCAACGCGACCCTCGAGGAGGTCGCACGCGTGGTGGACCGCTGCGGGCTCACGCTGCTCCAGCTGCACGGCGACGAGGGGCCCGCCTACTGCCGCGAGGCGGCTCGTCGAACGGGGTGCGAGGTGATGAAGGCGGTGCGCGTGAAGGACGCCGCGAACGTCCACGACCTGCGGCGCTTCGGCACAGATCTGCACCTGCTCGACGCGTACTCGCCCCGCACCCCCGGCGGCACCGGCGAGACGTTCAACTGGGAGCTCGTGCGGCTGCACCCGAGCCACCCACCGGTCGTGCTCTCCGGCGGTCTTACGCCCGACAACGTCGGCGAGGCGATCGCCATCGCTCGCCCGTTCGCGGTCGACAGCGCGAGCGGCACGGAGGGGGCGCCCGGTCGCAAGGACCCGGCGAAGCTCACCGCCTTCTTCCGCGCCGTAGAGGCGGCCGACCGAATCGCGGCATGAGCGCCCCGCCGCTCGAGCGTCGCTTCGGCCCCTACGGCGGCCGGTACGTCCCGGAGACGCTGATCCCCGCGCTGGACGAGCTGGAGCGTGAGTGGGTCGAGGCGCGCGCGGATCCGGGCTTCCGCGACGAGCTGGCGCGCCTGCTCCGTGACTACGTCGGGCGCCCGACGCCGCTGTACCACGCGCGCCGCCTCTCGGAGCTGACCGGAGGGGAGGTGTGGCTGAAGCGCGAGGACCTGACCCACACCGGCTCGCACAAGATCAACAACGCCCTCGGCCAGGCCCTCCTTGCGCGCCGGATGGGCAAGCCACGGGTGATCGCCGAGACCGGGGCCGGCCAGCACGGCGTGGCGGCCGCCACAGCGTGCGCACTGCTGGGCCTCGAGTGCGTCGTCTACATGGGCACGGGGGACATGCGCCGGCAGCGGCCGAACGTCGAGCGCATGCGGCTCCTCGGCGCCGAGGTCGTCGGCGTGGAGGTCGGAGCGCGGACACTGAAGGAGGCTGTCTCGGCCGCGATCCGTGACTGGGTTACGAACGTGGACACGACCCACTACGTGATCGGCTCGGCGGTGGGTCCGGCCCCCTACCCGGCGCTGGTGCGTGACCTCCAGCGGACGATCGGGCACGAGGCACGCGCGCAGCTGCAGGAGGAGGCCGGTCGGCTGCCCGACAGGGTCATCGCCTGCGTCGGCGGCGGCTCCAACGCGATCGGCACCTTTGCCGCGTTCGTGGACGACCCCGGCGTCGAGCTGATCGGCGTCGAGGCGGCGGGAGAGGGCCTCGATACGCGCCGCCACTCCGCGCCGCTGACCACGGGAGCGCGGGGAGTCCTCCACGGGGCGATGTCCGCGGTCCTCCAGGACGAGGAGGGCCAGATCCTCGTCGCCCACTCGGTCTCCGCGGGCCTCGACTACCCGGGCTCCGGGCCGGAGCACGCCTGGCTGCGCGACAGCGGGCGAGTGCGCTACGTGGCGGTCGACGACGGAGAGGCGCTTCGGGCGTTCCGCACGGTGGCGGAGCTCGAGGGCATCCTACCCGCACTCGAGCCGGCGCACGCCCTGGCGTGGCTTTTCCGAAACCCCTCGCCCGGGCTCGAGTTGGTTACCCTGTCGGGGCGGGGCGACAAGGACCTGGCGGAAGTGCTCGAGCTCGGCTCCCCCGCTGCCGCGCGCCCCCGGCCGGGATGAGCGTCGCCCGGCGCACCCGCGGGATCGACCGGATCGCCGCGGCGTTCGAGTCGCACGGCAAGCGCGCGGCGCTGATGCCCTACCTGATGGGCGGGTTTCCGGACGTCGAGGCCTCCGTCGCGGCCGGGCTCGCCGCGGCGGACGCGGGCGCCGATCTGATCGAGCTCGGCATCCCGTTCTCGGATCCGCTCGCCGACGGCCCGGTGATCCACGCCGCCGCCAGCGACGCCCTCGCCGCCGGCGCGACCCCGCACGCCGTGCTCCGCGCCTGCGAGCGCCTGGCCGAGCGGCTGCCCGCCGTGCTGATGGTCTACGCCAACGTCGTGCTGACGGCCGGCGCGGAGGCGTTCGCGCTGCGCGCGGCCTCGGCGGGCGCGGCGGGCCTGATAGTGCCCGACCTCCCGCACGACGAGGCGGGCGAGGTTCGAGCCGCCTGCGACGCCGAGGGCCTCGCGCTGGTTCCGCTCGTGGCGCCGACAAGCACTCCCAACCGGGTGGCGGCGATCGGCGCCGACGCTCGGGGCTTCGTCTACACGGTCTCGGTCACCGGCACGACCGGCGAGCGAGGCGAGCTCCCGGAAGGGCTCGAGGGCACCGTGGCCCGCGTCCGGCGCGCGACCGAGCTTCCCGTGGCCGTGGGCTTCGGCATCTCGACGGCGGCGCAGGCCCGAGCCGTGGCCGACATGGCCGACGGCGTGATCGTCGGGAGCCGAGTCGTCCGCGCGGCCGGGGACGGCGGAGCCGAAGCGGTTGCACGCGTCATCGCCGGGCTCGCGAGAGCGCTCGCCTGACCGCTGGTAGGGTGGCCCCGACGATGGCCGACGCGCAGACCGACCCCGGGGCCCCACCGGAGGAGGCCGCCGACGAGAAGCGCGCCCGGCGGCCGCCCAAGCAAGAGCTCGTCGAGCAGCACGCCCGCAGCGCGTTCGATGCGCTCGGCCGCCGCGACCCCGATGCGATCGGCGACCACTGGCGCGAGGACGGGGTGAACGACATCGTGCCGGTCGCGGTTCTCCGCGGCCGCGGTGAGATCGTCGACTTCTTCCGCGAGGTCTTCACGGCGGTTCCCGACCTCGAGACGACGGTGAACCGCGTGGTGGCGAGCGACCGCCTGGCAGCCGTGGAGTGGCGGATGACCGGCAACTTCACGGGCGGCCCGTTCCGGGGGATCGAACCGACCGGCAGGCCCATTCACCTCCGCGGGTGCGACCTGCTGGAGATCGAGGAGGGCGAGATCGTGGGCAACACCGCCTACTACGACGGCGCCGCGTTCGTGCGCCAGATCGGCCTGCTCCCGCCGGAGGGCTCGGCCGCCGAGCGCGCCTTGACGGGCGCGGTCAACGCCGTGACGGCGGTGCGGAAGGCGCTCGCCGAGAGGAGTGGCGGCCGATGATCGTGCTGGTCGCCCTCCTCGTCGGCCTCGTCTGGTGGATCACCGCGTGGTCCTTCGGGGTCGGCGCGTTCGACGCGTTCATGCTGACGATCGCGCTGGTCGTGGGCGCCGCGGCGGTGATGATGGTGCGGCCGTTCATCAACCAGCTGCTGGGGCGCGAGACCGCGCCGCCCGAGGAGCGCGGCACCGGGTTCTAGCCCGGCGGGCCTACCCGAAGAAGGTCTCCGCCGCCTCGTACTCCTCCACGGGGACGGTGCGCAGGTCGGCGACGGCCTCGGACAGCGGGACGAGCTCGATCCTGGTGCCGTGTAGCGCGGGCATCACGCCCCAGCGACCCGCGTTCGCCGCGTCGACAGCGGAGAGCCCGAGGCGCGTGGCAAGCACTCGATCGAACGCCGTCGGCGTGCCGCCGCGCTGGATGTGCCCGAGGACGGTCGCCCGGGCGTCGTAGCCCGTCCGGTCCGCGATCTCCCTCTCCAGCCGCTGACCGATCCCGCCGAGACGGATGTGGCCGAACTCGTCGGTCGCCCCCTGGACGGCCTCCATGGTGCCCTGCACGGGCGTCGCGCCCTCGGCCACCACGACGATCGAGAAGTAACGTCCGCGCGAGTGACGGCGGCGGATGAGCCGCACCACCTCGTCGATGTCGAACGGGCGCTCCGGGATCAGGATCACGTCGGCCCCGCCCGCGAGCCCCGAGTGGAGCGCGATCCAGCCCGCGTGCCGGCCCATCACCTCGACGATCATCACGCGGTTATGCGACTCCGCGGTCGTGTGAAGCCGGTCGATGGCCTCCGTCGCGATCTGCACCGCGGTGTCGAACCCGAACGTCATGTCCGTCCCGCCGAGGTCGTTGTCGATGGTCTTCGGCACGCCGACCACCGGAAGGCGGTCCTCGCCGTGGAGCCTAGCGGCGGCACCCAGGGTGTCCTCGCCGCCGATCGCGATCAGCCCGTCGAGATGCAGAGTGGCGAGGTTCTCGCTGATGCGCGCGGGGCCGTCGTCGCGCCGGAAGGGGTTCGTGCGCGAGCTGCGCAGGATCGTCCCGCCCCGGGGGAGGATGCCGCGCGTGGACTCGATCGTGAGCTCCTCGTAGGAGTTCTCGAGCGCCCCGCGCCAGCCGTCGCGGAACCCCACGATCGCGTGCCCGTAGCGGTCGATGCCCTTGCGCACGATCGCCCTGATCACGGCGTTCAGTCCGGGGCAGTCGCCTCCTCCAGTGAGAACGCCGAGTCGCACCGGCGGGACGATAGTGCCCGTCGTCAGAATCCTCTGCTTGACCCGAGCGCGAACAGCCCTCGTCTGCGCCGCCGCCCTGGCCCTTGGCGGCTGCCTGTCCCGCGAGGACCCCGACGAGCGCTAGCGGATCGCGGGCGACACGGTGACCGTCTACTCGAGCCTGCCTCGCCACGGCGCGTCCGCGCCGGCGGCCGCTGCGGTCGCCGCCGGGCAGCGGCTGGCGCTCGCCGACGCCCGGCGGACGCGCCGGGGCGCTGCGCGTCCGCCTGAAGACGCTTGACGCGACCGACCCGGACGACTGGCTATGGGACCCCGACCCCGTAAGCGCGAACGCCGAGAAGGCGGCCGACGACGACACCGCGATCGCGTACATCGGCGAGCTCGACTACGGCGCATCGGCGGTCTCGCTCCCGCTCACAAACGACGCCGGCATCCTCCAGGTATCGCCGGTCGACGGCTGACGAGCCTTACCCGCACGCCTCCCGGCCGGCCGCGCGCCGGCCCCGAGCGCCACTACCCGACGGGCGTCCGCAGCTTCCTGCGGCTCGTGCCGAACGACCTGCTCCAGGCCGAGAGGGTGCTCGAGCAGGCGAGGGCGGCCGGGGCGCGGCGCCTGGCGGTGGTCTTCGATGAGGAGATCTACGGACGCGAGCTGGCGGGAGAGGTAGTGGCCCGCGCGCGGCGCGACGGGCCCGAGCCGGTGACGACGGAGGAGTACCGCGGCCGGGTGGAGGACATCCCCGACATTGCCGCCTCGCTGGCGAAGGCCCGTCCCGACGCCGTCGTCTATGCGGGCGTCGCCGGGCCGGGGACGGGGCGGCTCTTGGCGGCGACCGACATGCGGATTCCCGGCGTGCCGGTCTTGACAACGAGCGGCGTCCTAGCTCGCGACCAGGCCGTGGCGATCCCCGCCGCGCCGGCGACGGTCAGGGCTGTCACCCCGATTCGTCCCGCCGCCGAGCTCGGCCCCGAGGGACGGCGGGTGCTGGCACGCATTCGAGCGGCCGAGGGGCCCGCCCTGGCCCGGCCCGACGCGATCTACGGCTACGAGGCGCTACGACTGGTGCTCGACGCCATCGCAGGGGCCGGCGCCGACCGGCGCGGCGTGATTCGGAACGCCCTCAGGAGCCGCAAACGGCGATCTCCGCTCGGCGAGTACGGGATAAAGGCGACCGGCGAGGTGGATACGCACGAGTTCGCGCTGTGGAGCCTGCGGGACGGCCGCTTTGAGTTCGAGCGGATGATCGAATGACGCCGGATTGAGCGAGATTTTCTCCGCGTTAAGCCTCCCCACCGCGAATTGCGTCTCGTCCGGATCCGGGAATAGGATCCCGCGTTGGTTGGAGTCATCTCTATAGGGAGGGATATGTTGCGAGTACGTTGGCTGGCATTGCTCAGCTGCCTATTCGCCGTGTTCGCGCTCACCGTTAGCGCGTGCGGCGACGACGACGACGATGACGGCGGCGGAGGAGGCGCCGCCGAAGGCGAGACACTGACCGTCTATTCGTCGCTTCCACTTCAGGGCGCCTCACGGCCCCAGACCACCGCGATGGTCGAGGGGATCAGGCTTGCCCTCGAGCAGGCGGGCGGCAAGGCGGGCGACTACAGGATCAAGTACACGTCGCTCGACGACTCCACCGCACAGGCCGGGACGTGGACGCCGGAGGCCGCCTCGGCGAACGCCCGAAAGGTGGCGCAGGACGACTCTGCGATTGCCTACATCGGCGAGTTCAACTCGGGCGCGAGCGCGATCTCGATCCCGATCCTGAACGAGGTGCCGATCGCCCAGGTTAGCCCGGCCAACACCGCCGTGGGCCTGACCTCGGACGAGCCGGGGGCCGAAGAGGGCGAGCCCGAGAAGTACTACCCCACGGGCGAGCGCCACTACCTACGGATCGTCCCGAAGGACACGATCCAGGGGGCAGCGCTGGCGACCATCATGAAGAAGGACGGCTGCCAGACGATCTACATCCTCAACGACAAGGAGGTGTACGGCGCCGGTCTGTCGCGGAACATCGAGAGCGCTGCGAAGGAGCAGGGTCTCGAGGTGGCGGCCAACGAGGGCATCGACCCCAAGGCCCCGAACTTCCGCTCCCAGGCGGCCTCGATCAGGAGCGCAGGGGCGGACTGCTTCGTGTTCTCGGGCATCACCGCCAACGGCGCGGTGCAGCTATACAAGGACGTCTCGGCCGCGGTGCCGGACGCCAAGCTCTACGGGCCCGACGGAGTGGCCGAGTCTGGCTTCTCCGACCCGGCGGAGGGCGGCATCCCGCCGGAAGTCCAGGCGAAGACGAAGGTCACCGTGGCCACCCTGTCGCCCGACGAGTACCCGCCGGAGGGCCGAAGGTTCTTCCAGCAATTCGAGAAGAAGTACGGAGAGCCGAACCCTGACCCGTACGCCATCTACGGCTACGAGGCCATGGATCTCATTCTCGACACCTGCAAGAAGCTGGGGCCTGACTGCTCCGACCGGCAGGCGATGATCGACGCGCTCTTCCAGACGAAGGGGCGCAAGTCGGTGCTCGGCACGTACGACATCGACGAGAACGGCGATACCACGATCACCGACTATGGGATCTACACGATCAAGAACGGCGAGCTGCAGTTCGACGAGTCGGTGAAGGCGGGGGGTGCCTGATTCAAACGCCGTGAATCGGAAGTCGGGGGGTGGGGCCTAGCGCTCCACCCCCCGACTCTGATTGAATCCCCGCGAGGACGAGGGAGGATCTTGGAGGCGAGTACTGAAGCCGCCCGGCTACCGGTCAGGGTAAGCACCTGGGACAAGATCCGCGGGTACATCGGTGAGTACGGGCTGATCGCGCTGCTGCTGGCGATGCCGATCATCTACGGCATCCAGGACATCAGCCAGGACGGCAGCCTCGCCCGCCTCGGGAACAACGTCGTCGATGGTCTTTCGAACGGCGCCATCTGGGCCCTAGTGGCCCTCGGGTACACGTTGGTCTACGGAATCATCGAGCTGATCAACTTCGCCCACGGCGAGGTGTTCATGATCGGCTCGCTCGTGTCGGCGGGCTTGTTCGGCACGCTCGGTCTGACCGCCGCGACGGGCCTCGGCGGCCTGATTCTCGGCCTGCTCCTGACCATGGTGCTGGCCATGCTGGCGAGCGGCTCGCTCAACACGATGATCGAGCGGGTGGGTTACCGACCATTACGCAACGCGCCCAGGCTGGCGCCGCTGATCACGGCGGTCGGCTTCAGCTTCATCCTCCAGAACGTCGGCATCCTCTGGATCGGCGGCTCACCGGAGGGGATCCCGGACCTGATCGACGCGCAGAAGGAACTCTTCGCGATAGGCGGTGTCTCGGTGTCGCAGGGCGACGTGCTCGCGGTCGCCGCGACCATCCCGCTCGTCCTGCTGCTGACCACTTTCGTCGGCCAGAGCCGCCTCGGCCGCGCCATGCGCGCCACCGCGCAGGACCCGGAGGCCGCGCGGCTGATGGGCATCAACGTCGACACGACGATCTCCCTGACGTTCCTACTCGGCGGGCTCCTGGCCGGCGCCGCAGGGTTGATCTATGCGCTGTATCAGACCACCATCTGGTTCTTCCAGGGCTTCACGGCCGGCCTGATCGCCTTCACCGCGGCGGTCATGGGCGGCATCGGCAACCTGCAGGGGGCCGTGCTCGGCGGCTTCGTCATCGGCATCATCCAGCAGATCTCCGACAACCGCATCGGCGGGGAGTGGACCCCCGCGATCGTCTTCGCGTATCTCGTGTTGATCATGGTGTTCCGGCCGCAGGGCCTCCTCGGCGAACAGACGCGGGAGGCCGGATGAGCGCCGCCGCCACCACCCTGCGGGCGCGCGTCGAGACGCGCACGCTGATTGTCCTCGTCATCGCGCTGCCGGTGATTCTCTGGATGGCGAGCGAGATCGAGATGAACCTGTTCATGGCCTTCGTGCTGTGGGCGCTGATCGTCGTTCGGACCGTGCTCCACGACAACCCGGTCGTCGTGCGCGGCACCGTCGTCGCGCTCGTGGTCTGGGCCATCCTGCTGCCGTTTCTCCAGGAGGAAGGCGGCGGCTTCCTCGAGGACGCCACGCTGGCGCTCGCGTACACGAGCTTCGCGCTCGGCCTGAACATCATCGTCGGCTTCGCCGGGCTGCTCGACCTGGGGTACGTGGCCTTCTTCGCGCTCGGGTCGCTGACCGCGGGCTGGTTCATGTCGGGCTTCTTCAGCGGAGCCGGAGGCGGCGAGGGGTTCTCACTGCTCGTCGGCGAGCCGGCCTCCACCCTGCCCGGAATCCACATGAACTTCCTGCTGGTAATCATCATCGCCGTGGTCATCACCACGATCGCGGGCATGCTGATCGGCCTGCCGACCTTGCGATTGCGCGGCGACTACATCGCGATCGTGACGCTCGCCTTCGGCGAGATCATCGGCCGCGTCGTCATCAACGGCGACGAGATCACGATCGGCGGCGAGAAGCTCACCAACGGCCGCCAGGGGATCACGCCGGTAGACAAGATCGACCTTCCGTTCCTCGAGCCGTTCCAGTCGCTCGAGCTGAGACCGTGGTACTTCGTCGCGCTGGCGATCGTGGTGATCGCGCTGTTCGTGAACTATCGCCTGCGCGACTCGCGCCTGGGTCGCGCCTGGATCGCGCTGCGCGAGGACGAGGTGGCCGCCGCCTCGATGGGCGTTCCCCTGGTCAAGACGAAGCTTCTCGCCTACGGCACCGGGGCCGCCTTCGGCGGCGTGGCCGGCGCCTTCCTGGCCTCATACCTGAACACCGTGAACGCGGACCAGTTCGCGTTCTCGTTCTCGATCTTCGTGCTCGCCATGGTCATCCTGGGCGGGATCGGCTCGATCGAGGGGGTGGTGCTCGGCGCCATCGTCCTCTCGTTCATCAACAACAACCTGATCCCGGACGTCTTCAACGACTACCCGTCTAAGATCGGGCTGGACTTCGACCTCACCGAGCTGTCGTTCGGCATCTTCGGCTTCCTGCTCGTGATCATGATGGTGCTGCGGCCACAGGGCCTCATTCCCGAGCGAAGGCGGAAGATGGAGCTGGTCGAGCACATCGGCACCGGCGCGACGACCGGCGTGGGCGCGGACGAGGAGACCCCCCACGAGGCGCGCGCATGAACGAGGCAGCCACCACACCGGCGCCCAGCTCGGACGGCGGCCTCGCCGGGCGCCCGCTCCTGACGACCGAGAACGTAACGAAGGTCTTCGGCGGGCTGGTGGCGGTCGAGGACATCACGTTTCAGATCCCGGAGCGCTCGATCGTCTCGATCATCGGGCCGAACGGCGCCGGCAAGACCACGTTCTTCAACATGCTCACCGGTCTCTACCGGCCGACCTACGGGCGCGTCTACTTCAACGGCCGCAACGTCACGGGACGGCGCCCCGACCTGATCATGAAGGACGGCGTGGCCCGGACGTTCCAGAACATCCGCCTGTTCGCGACGATGACCGCGCTCGAGAACGTGATGGTCGGTCAGAACGCGCGCATGCGGGCCGGGCTCTTCGGCTCGATCCTTCGGATGCCGTGGGTGCGCAACGAGGAGCGGGCCGTGGAGCAGAAGGCGCGCGAGACACTCTCCTACGTTGGAATCCCCGAGCGCCAGCACGAGCAGCTCTCGGTCAACCTCTCCTACGGGGACCAGCGCCGCCTCGAGATCGCTCGAGCCCTCGCGTCCGACCCGAAGCTGCTCTTGCTCGACGAGCCGACCGCGGGGATGAATCCGCAGGAGTCCGCGGAGCTGACCGCCTTCATGCGCAGGTTGCGCGACGAGCGCGGAGTCACGATCCTGCTGATCGAGCACGACATGCAGGTGGTCATGGGCGTGTCCGAGCACATCACGGTGCTCGACCACGGCCAGAAGATCGCCGAGGGGACGCCCGAGGAGGTTCGCGAGAACCCGCGCGTGGTGGAGGCCTATCTCGGAACGCAGGGGGGGAAGGACGCCGAGGCCGGGGCGACCCGGCGCGAGGACGGGGGAGGAGTCTGATCGATGGCCCTTCTTGAGGTCACCGATGTGCACACCTTCTACGGCAACATCGAGGCGCTCAAGGGCGTCTCGCTGAGCGTGAACGAGGGAGAGATCGTCACACTCATCGGCTCGAACGGGGCCGGGAAGTCGACCACGCTGCGCTCGATCTCGGGGCTCACCCCGCCGCGCGAGGGCTCGATCAAGTTCGACGGCACCGAGATCGGCGAGATCCCCCCCCAGGAGGTCGTCGGGATGGGCATCGCACTCTCGCCGGAGGGGCGCCACGTGTTTCCGCGCATGACGGTGCGCGAGAACCTGGACCTTGGCGCCTACCTGCGCAAGGACCGCGACGGGATCGACCGTGACAGGGAGCGCGTCTACGCGCTGTTCCCCCGGCTGAAGGAGCGGGAGCGCCAGAAGGCGGGCACGATGTCGGGCGGCGAGCAGCAGATGCTCGCGATCGGCCGTGCCCTGATGCCCAACCCGAAGCTACTGTTGCTCGACGAGCCGTCGATGGGGATCGCCCCCATCCTCGTCGAGCGGATCTACGAGACGATCGCAGAGATCAACCGCCAGGGCACCACGATCCTGCTGGTGGAGCAGAACGCGAACTACGCCCTCGACGTCTCGAAGCGGGGCTACGTGCTCGAGACGGGCACGATCGCGCTCGACGACGAGTCGCCCAAGCTCCGAACCAACCCCGAAGTTCAGAAGGCGTACCTGGGAGCATGAAACTGGAGCTTGCTGTCATCGGCGCCCGCGCGCTCTGGCTCACGTACCTGTGGCTTGCGTCCGCGATCGCCGCGTCCTACCTCTCCGGGCGGAAGGGGTATAGCGAGAAGCTCGGCCTCGCGTTTGGCCTCCTCCTGACCGTAATCGGCGTCCTCATCTGGCTCGTGTGGCCGGCGAAGGCCGACTCGCGCTGGAAGCTCCAAGGCCCGTTCGGGAGCGGCGGCAAGACCGTGGCCGAGCTGCGCGCGGAGCAAGCCGCCCTCCACGATCGGGAGCGCTCGGCGAGTTAGGTCGGACGTCCGCTTCGGGGCGTTACCCCGCCACGTGTTCGACCTTTGCTGCCGTTGGGCCGCGTAAGGTCGAACGCGTCAGCGAAGGCAGCGCGTTCCAGTCAGCGCCCGACAGCGGCGCGTTCGACGGTCGCCTGTTCCGGCTCCGGTTCGTCGCTCCGCTCCGCCACCTCGGACACGGCGCGGGCGACCGCCTTGCTCACGTCGCGGTTGAACACGCTCGGGATGATGTACTCCTCGTCCAGCTCGTCGTCGTGGACCACGCCGGCGATCCCCCGTGCCGCCGCGAGCTTCATCTCCTCGGTGATCGCCGGAGCCCGCACGTCGAGGGCGCCCCTGAAGACGCCGGGGAAGGCGAGCACGTTGTTGATCTGGTTCGGGAAGTCCGAGCGCCCGGTCGCGATGACGCGCACGTATGGCGCGGCCTCGTCCGGGTGAACCTCCGGATTCGGGTTCGCCATCGCGAACACGAAGGCGTCGGGGTTCATCCGTTGAAGGTCGGCGGCGTCGATGATGCCGGGACCGGACAGCCCGATGAAGAGGTCGGTGCCCTCGGTCACAGAGCGCGGCGAGCCTTCGCGGCGGCCCGGGTTCGTGTGCTCTGCAAGCCATCGCTTGGGCGCGTTCATCGAGCCGGCCTCGTAGTCCTCCCGGCCGGCGTGGATCGCGCCGAACCGGTCGCACGCCACGATCGACGTGACGCCCGCGTCCATGAGGATCTTTGCGACGGCGACCCCGGCGGCGCCCGCCCCGACCATCAGGACCTCGAGGTCCTCCATGCGCCGGGCGGTCAGCCGGCACGCGTTTATCAGCGCGGCGAGGGTCACAATCGCGGTCCCGTGCTGATCGTCGTGGAAGACCGGGATGTCGAGCGCCTCCTGGAGGCGCTGCTCGATCTCGAAGCAGCGCGGCGAGGAGATGTCCTCGAGGTTGATCCCGCCGAAGGTGGGCGCGATGCGGACCACCGTCTCGACGATCTCGTCGACGTCCTTGGTGGAGACGCAGATCGGGAACGCATCGACGTCGGCGAACTCCTTGAAAAGCATGGCCTTCCCCTCCACCACCGACATCGCCGCCTCGGGCCCGATATCCCCGAGCCCGAGGACGGCCGTGCCGTCGGAGACGACCGCGACCGTGTTCGCCTTGATCGTGTACTTGAACGCCTTCTGGCGGTTGTCCGCGATCGCCGTGCACACGCGGGCGACGCCGGGCGTGTATGCCATCGAGAGGTCGTCGCGGGTCTTGACCGGCATGTTGAGGCCGGTGTGGATCTTCCCGCGCCGGTGCACCTCGAAGGTGCGGTCCGTGATCTCGAGGAGCTGCACTCCCCGCACCAACTGGACCGCCGAGATCACGTGTCCGCGATGCTCGACGCTCGAGCACTCGACGGTCACCTGGCGGACAGTCCGATCCCCGCCGGCCTCGACGGTGTCGACCGCCACGATCGTGCCGCCGGCGCGGGTGATGGCGGCGGTGACCCTCCCGAGCAGACCGCCCGGCCGGTGCGGCAGCGCTACGCGGACGGTTAGCGAGAACTGTGCGGAGGGAGCGGGCAGGGGGGCGATGATACGGGCGTACCGACGGCTAGGGTTGAGGCGTGGCCCGCGACAATCCGCGTGAGCTCTTCCTGATCGACGGGAACAGCCTCGTCTTCCGCGCCTTCTTCGCCCTCCCCGAGTCGATCGCGACCTCGAAGGGGTTTCCCACGAACGCGATCTTCGGCTTCGCGTCGATGCTCGTGAAGATCATCTCCGAGTACGGGGCGAAGCCGACGCTCGTGGTGTGGGACGCCGGCATGTCCGGGCGCGACGAGGTGTACGAGGAATACAAGGCCGGCCGCAGGGACCGCCCCGACCTCCTGGCGGAGCAGTGGCCGCACCTGCACCCGCTGGTCGAGGCCTTCGGCTACGAGAACCTGAAGGTGGCCGGCTATGAGGCCGACGACGTGATCGCGACGATCACCCGGGAGGCGCGCCAGAAGGGGATCGAGGTGATGGTGGTCACGGGCGACCGCGACCTCTTCCAGCTGATCGAGCCGGGAGTACGCGTCATGGCCACGAGCCGCGGAATCACCGACACGAAGGTCTACGACCGCGAGACCGTGGTAGAGCGATACGGGATCTCACCGGAGCTGATCCCGGACTTCGTG
Organism: Thermoleophilaceae bacterium; assembly: GCA_014534235.1. Taxonomy (GTDB): domain Bacteria; phylum Actinomycetota; class Thermoleophilia; order Solirubrobacterales; family Thermoleophilaceae; genus JACVRW01. Next base: position 17,581 of record JACVRW010000054.1, read on the forward strand.
GGGCTCAAGGGCGATACCTCGGACAACATCCCCGGAGTCCCGGGCATCGGCGACAAGACCGCCTCGCAGCTGCTCCAGGAGTTCGGCGACCTCGAGGGGGTCCTCTCGAACGTCGACAAGATCTCCGGCGCCAAGCGCAAGCAGAACCTGACTGAGCACGCGGACGATGCGCGCGTCTCGAAGGTGCTCGCCACCGCGAACCGCGAGATCGACATCGACATCGACCTCGACCGCCTCGTCGCTCGCGAGCCGGACCGGTCGCGCCTGCGCGCGACGTTCCGCGAGTTCGAGCTGCGCGCCCCGCTCGAGCGTCTCGAGGAGGCGCTCGGCGAGGATAAGGCGGCTCCCGCCGAGCGGGTCGCGGAGCTGATCGAGGTGGAGACGCACGAGGTGCCGCTGCCGGAGCTCGGCTCGCTGGACGGCGAGCTCGTGGCGATCGCCGCGCTGCGGCCGGGGGAGGATCCGGATCAGGCGGCGCCACCGCCGCTCGACGCCGAGGAGGAGCTCGAGCTGACGGAGGAGGCCGCGGCTGAGGCCGCCGAGGAAGAGGAGGAGGTGCCGGCCGTGCCGGCCGCGGGCGGCCCCAGCCAGGGATCGTTCGACTTCGACCGCGCGGCCCGCGGGCCGCTGGCGGTCGCGGCCTACGCCGGGGAGCAGGTGCTCGTGTCGGAGGCGGAGACGCTGGCGGCGTTCGCGATGGCGCGCGGCTCGCGGCCGGTGGTCGCGCACGACTGGAAGACGATCGCGATGGC
>JACVRW010000174.1 GCA_014534235.1 Thermoleophilaceae bacterium
TCGGCGAGGATCGCCTGGCGCATCACTGACCGCGGAATCGTGTCACGCAACGTCATGCCTTTTGCGGGACTTCCGGGAGCATCCCGGCGCCGTCTTCGGTGCGCGGACCGTCTTCCTTGCCCGGCCGGGGCTCTGGCCGCATCTCGACCAGACCCTCCGCCTTTGCCTCGGCCAGGATTGCGGCGCGCAGCGCCTCCCTGGCCTCCGCCGCATCCGCGCCCGGCGCGTCCAGTTCCTCCCCCGCCTGCGCCTGGCGCATCAGCGCCGCCAACACGCGAGCTTGACCGGCTTCAGCGGGTCTGAGACGTCGTAGAGCATGAACCCGCCCTCGTAGTTCTTTCCGCACGCCTCCGCGTTCATCACCAGGATGTCGCCCGAGAACATGCTGGTGGTGATCTCCGTGACATGCATGCCCTCGCCCGGACGAGTGTCCTGAGGCATGGCGATGAAGCCGACCTCCGCGGGTTGGCCGGATCGGAGATGTCGATCACGTAGGCGCCGGCGTCGGGCGACGTCTGGCCGCCCTTCTCCGGGCCGGCGCAGTCTGGCTGACCCCAGTTGGCCAGGTAGGCGTAGTCGCCGAGACCGCCACGTCCGCGATCAGGTCAGGGTGGGCGTCCTGCATCCTGACCTGGCCTACGAGGTCGATCTTGCCCCACTCGCCAGTGCCGCGGAGGTGGCCCTCAGTGGGGCCGTGCATCGCGGCCGCGGTACTGGGCAGAAGCGCCATGGCACCGAGGGCGGCCGCCAGAGTGCACAGTCGAAGCGCAATTCGCACCGTGTCCTCCTTGATTGGATGCCGTGGATGGCCTGCGAGCAGCACTTTGCCTGCGAGCAGCTCTTTGGCGTTCCGCGCGGCATTCGTAGCGCACGTTGGGGACGAGGCAGCCGGTGGCTTCGCCGAATGGGCGCAGGACCGGGCGTCCGCGCGCTACACGGATATGCCCTGATCGATCGCGATGTTCTCCTAGCGCGCGGGAGCGAACTCGCCTGCCTTGCGCTCGAGCGCTTCGAGGGGAGTCGTAGGAGTCCGCGAACGCCTGCACGCCCTCGTCGACGAGCTGGCGCAGGACGATGTCGCCGAGGTCCACGCCCGCCGCCTCGAGCTCGCCCATCAGCTCGCGCGCGGCGTCCACGTCGCGGTCCACGGTGCGCTCAGGCGTGGCGTGGTCGCGAGCCGCCTCGATCGTGGCGTCCGGCATCGTGTTGACCGTGTCCGGCCCGATCAGCTCGTCCACGTAGAGCGTGTCGGGGTAGTCGGGGTTCTTCGTGGAGGTCGATCCCCAAAGGGGACGCTGCACGTTCGCACCGGCGGCCGCAAGCCGCTCCCAGCGCGCGCCGGCGAAGATCTCCCGGAAGGCGGCGTCGGCGAGCTTGGCGTTCGCCACGGCCGCCCTGCCACGCAGGTCCGCGCGCCCCTTCTCCTCGAGCATCTTGTCGACCTTGGTGTCCACCCGCGAGACGAAGAAGCTCGCCACGGACGCGCTGCGGTCGATCGGCTCGCCGGCCTCCAGGCGCCGCTCCAGCCCGCGCAGGAACGCCTCGGCGATCTCGCGGTAACGCTCGACGGCGAACAGCAGCGTGACGTTCACGTTGACGCCGCGCGCGGTCAGCTCCTCGAAGGCTCGGACGCCGGGCTCGGTGCCGGGCGCCTTGATGAGCACGTTGGGCCGGTCGATCGCGTCGCGGTGGTGGGTCGCGGCCTCGATCGAGCCCTCCGCGTCGAATGCCAGCGAGGCGGGTAGCTCGAACGACACGTAGCCGTCGCGGCCCCCGGTCTGCTCGAACACGGGCTGGAGCAGCTCGGCGGCATCGCGCACGTCGGCGTACGCCAGGCGCTCGAAGATCGCCTGCGGATCGTCGCTGTCGCCGGCGGCCTCTCGGAGGGCGTCGTCGTAGCGCTCCGACTGGCCGATCCCCTTCTCGAAGATCGTCGGGTTGGAGGTCACCCCGCTGAGCCCGTCGTCGTCGATCAGGCTGCGAAGTGTGCCGTCGTCGAGCAGCTGGCGGTTTAGGTTGTCGATCCAGATGGCTTGGCCCAAAGCCTCGATCTCTCGCAGCCTGTTCACCACGCCACCTCCTTTTCCTTGGCGTCTCTGGTCAGCTCGCGCGCGGCGGTGGCGATCGCGTCGGCGTCGATGCCCGCGGCGTGCAGCAGCTCGGACGGCGTACCTGAGCCGGGCATCGAGCGCACCGCGAGTTTGCGGACGCGTGCGGGCGCGTGGCTCTCGGCCAGCGCCGCGAGCACGGCCTCGCCGAGGCCGCCTTCGGCCCAGTGGTCCTCGGCGGTCACGATCGCGCCGGTCTCCGTCGCGGCCCGCGCCAGCGTGTCGGCGTCCAGCGGCTTGAGCGAGTAGAGGTCGATGACGCGGGCGCGAACGCCGTCCTCGGCGAGCTGGTCGGCGGCCGCGAGCGCCTCGTGGAGCGTCACGCCAGCGCCCACCAGCGTGACGTCGCTGCCCTCGCGCACCACGGGGCTGCCGCCGACCTCGAACCGCTCGTTCGGCCCGTAGATCACGGATAGCACGCCGCGGTGGGTGCGCAGGTAGACGATCCCGACCAGGTCGGCCATCAGCTCGACAAGCCGGGCGGTCTGGTTGGCGTCGCACGGGTAGAGGACCGTGCTCGAATGGACCGCGCGGAAGGCGGCCAGGTCCTCGAGCCCCATCTGGGAGGGCCCGTCCTCTCCAATCGAGACGCCGGCGTGCGAGCCACACAGCTTCAGGTCCGCGCGGCTGACCGCCGCCATCCGCGCAAAGTCGTACGCCCGGGTCAGGAAGGCGGCGAAGGTCAACGCGAACGGCTTCCAGCCCCGCCGCTGCATCGCCACGGCGGCGGCGATCATCTGCTGCTCGGCGATGTACATCTCGAAGTAGCGGTCACCGTGCGCGTCCCGGAAGAGCTCGCTGTAGGTCGAGTTGGACACCTCGCCGTCCAGCGCCACCACGTCGCCGCGCATGTCGCCGAGGGCCTTCAGCGCCTCGCCGTACGCCTTGCGGGTCGCGACCTTGTCGCTCGGCGCGTAGCGCGGCAGCTCGCCGCCGGGCGGGGGCTCGAAGCGGTGCCGGCTCCGGTCATCCTCGGGCGCTGCCAGGCGCACCCGCAGATCGCGTAGTCCGCCGAGCTCCTCGATCGCCCGCTCCGGGTCGTCGAGCGGCTTGCCATGCTTGTCGGGCAGGTCCTCAACCGCCTCGACGCCCTTGCCCTTCAACGTCCTCGCCAGGACGACCGTCGGGGCGCCGTGCGTCAGCTCCAGCCGGCCGAAGGCATCGTCGATCGCCTCCACGTCGTGGCCGTCCACCTCGACCGCCTCCCAACCGAAGGCCCGCGCCCGCTCGGCGTAGAGGTCGAGATCCCAGCCGTGCATGGTGTCGCCCGTCTGGCCGAGCCGGTTAACGTCGACGATCGCGACCAGGTTGTCGAGCTCCCAGAACGACGCGTGCTCGAACGCCTCCCAAATCGAGCCCTCCGCCAGCTCGCTGTCGCCGCACAACACCCACACTCGGGCCGGCATCCGGTCCAGCCGCCTGGCCGTCAACGCCAGCCCCACCCCGATCGGCAGCCCCTGCCCCAGCGAGCCGGTGGCCACGTCCACCCAGGGCAGCACCGGTGTCGGGTGACCCTCGAGGCGGCTGCCGAGTTTGCGGAAGCTGAGCATCTCCTCGTCGTCGATCGCCCCGGCCGCCTTGAGACAGGCGTAATAAAGCGGCGAAGCATGCCCCTTGGAGAAGATGGGATGGTCGTTCGCCGGGTCGCCGGGACGGTCGAGATCGAGGCGCAGGTGCCCGTCGAGCAGTACCGCCATCAGCTCGGCGGCGGACATCGACGAAGTGGGGTGACCCGAGCCGCCAGCATCACTCGCGCGGACCGCGTTCTCAGCGGCCCTTGGCGCTGTAGGCGTGTGCGCCGGCGCCAGCGAGTGCACCGGCCTGGACGATCAGGTACTCCTCGCGGATCGGGCGGCCGTCGAACCAGCACTCGAGGATCTCGCGGACTCCCGCCGCATAGCGCGCCTGGGCCGAGAGCGAGGTGCCGGAGGTGTGCGGAGTCATGCCGTGGTGGGGCATCGTCCGCCAGGGATGGTCCTTGGGAGCGGGCTGGGGGAACCAGACGTCGCCCGCATAGCCGGCGAGTTGACCGCTCTCGAGCGCGCGCACCACCGCGCCGCGATTGCAGATCTTGCCGCGCGCGGTGTTCACCAGGTAGGCGCCGTACTTCATCTTGCCGATGAGCTCGTCGTCGAAGAGGTTCTCGGTCTCGGGATGCAAGGGGGCGTTGATCGTCACCACGTCACACACCCCCACCA
>JACVRW010000132.1 GCA_014534235.1 Thermoleophilaceae bacterium
GACGTGGTCCGTCCCGTGGACCAGGCTCCGCAGTCGCTTGGGGGTCATCGTCGCGCCTTTCCTTGGGTGCTGGCCCAGTAGTCCGGCGGGAGCCGTTTCCGTTACGACGTAGCCGCGGAGTCGCCCCGACACGGGTACGCGGTAATCGCGCCCCTCAGAACGACGCCCTGATCGCCCTCTTTCCGCGCGCGACTAAGCCCGTACTGGGTCGGAGCCACCATCCTCCACGGTTCGCGCCGGGCGAGCGTGGCCATCCTGGCGGTAACCGGCATGGCGGGCGGCCGAGTGAGCTCCACCGCATCGATCACAAAGCAAGCGAGACTGCCTTCCGCAGCCACTCGCACAGCGCCGGCCGCATCAACAGTCCTGTTCACGGTCGCGAGCAACGAAGTTCTGGGAGATAGACGGCATCGCCCTGTAGTTCGACGGGCGGCCGGTCGGGAAGGGCGGACAGAACCGTGACGAGGCAGTTGCCGCGAGCAGGTTCCCACGAGGTCAAGCGCCGCCCGACTCGACCGCGCAGACGGGCGATCAACGGCGGCCAGCCCAAAGCCGACGGGTCCCCACGAAGGAACGGCGAGGGTCGACTTATGCATCGGTTAGACCCAGGCCGGACCCGACCGCACCTTCATTGTTTGTTGCGACAACGTCCATCGATCGCTCTAGCCGGTCGCATTCGGCGCGCGCATGTTCGGATCCCGTCGACGCGCAAAATGGCGGCGGGCGCAGCAATCGGTGCCGCTCACCGCATGGCAGCGAGGACAGGACATGATCGAAAGCTCCGACTCAGGGCCGGCGGGTACGCCCGCGGGCCCGAGCGGCTCTGGCGACCGCTCGACGGTCCTCCGTCGCGGTCTCAGGCGAGACGAGCCCCCGGCGCCCGGGTGGACCGAGGAAGTACACCTGATGCGCGACGGCCACGCCGTGCGCCGCTCCGCCCACCGCCAGGGCGGTCGCGACGTCACGCCGGCGGAGGAGCGCTCGTTGGCATGCAAGCTGGGTGATCCCGGCCCACAGTGGGAGTACGATGCCGATCGCGGTCAGCCGACCGGGCGCTCGCGTGGCGCCGTGGAAGACGGCGTTGCCGGCCGCCTGCTGGGTGAGCACGAGCGCGTAGTGGAGCCGAAACCCGCGCCGGCGCGGACGCGTGGCGAGCGCCGTTGCGGCGAGCGTCACGGCGAGGCCGAGCGCGTTGTTCCGCACGAAGTCGCGCTGCGTGTAGCGCGGGGACGCCCGGTCCTGCGCCCATTCGCTGAAGCCACCCGCCGCCTCGTCCGCAACGTGCACGGCGAATGCCGCGGCGAACGCCCAAAGAGCTGCGCGGAGGCGATCCATGGGTTCGCTGTCGCCTCTGCGGTGCCGCGTGTTACGGCCGCGTAACGGCTTGGAGCTGTGAGCTACTGGAACGGCATGCTGCCGCTCCTCGGAGCCCGCCGGTGACCGAGGGTGGCGCGCTCGCGGCGGCGCTCTACCATCCGGGCGACGGCTCGCCGTCGCCGCGGCCCGCGCACGCCGGCTTCCACTGGCGAATCTGGGGCGCCGAGGCGGCGGGTACCGCGCTGCTGGTGCTCGCGATCCTCGTGGCGGCGAGCCTCGCGCTCGGGAAGGGCTCGCCGGTGGCCGAGGCGCTGCCCGGACCGGGGGCGCGCTTCCTGGTCCTGGGGGCGCTCGTCGCCCCGTGCGTCGCGCTGATAGCGGTCTCGCCGCTCGGGCGCCTGTCCGGGGCGCACATCAACCCGGCAGTGACGCTCGGCTTCTGGGCGCTCGGGCGCGTCGGCGGGCACGACCTCGCGGGCTACATCGGGGCACAGCTGCTGGGCGCGCTGGTCGGCGCGCTCGCCGCCCGTCTCCTGCTGCCGGAGTCGCTCGCCGACTCGATCGGCGGCGCGGTCACCCACCCCACGGTCTCGATCTCGGCAGCGGCCGCCCTCGAGGCCGGCATGACCGTACTGCTGCTGGGGGTGGTGTTCGGGTTCGTGTCGAGCGAGCGGCTCGCGCGCCGCACGCCGCTTGTGCTGATTCCGCTGCTCACGGCGATTATCTGGCACGGCTCGCCCTGGACCGGCGCCAGCCTGAACCCCGCGCGCAGCGAGGGCCCGGCGCTCGCCTTCGGCGACCTCACCGACCTCTGGCTCTACCTCGCGGCCCCGAGCGCTGCGGGGCTCGCCCTCGGGCTCTTGTGGCGCGGACTCTGGAGGCGCCCGCTGACCGGCAAGCTCTTCCACGACCCGCGATACCCCTGCTCACTGGCCAGCGACATGCCCGCGGCGCCCGCCGACGCCCCGATGCCGGCGGCACCCCGCGGAGGCCTGTAACGCTCGCCGGCCCGCCGGGACTACCTGGCGAAGGCCGCTCGACGGCCGTTTCAACGAGACAGGAGGAAGAGATGCCGGAGGCCGCCCCCACCGCCGAGAGGACCAAGGGCCTGCGAGGCCTTAAGGGGAAGAACGTGCTCGTGACCGGGGGCAGTTCCGGGATCGGGCAGGCGATCGCGGTGCGCTTCGCCGAGTACGGCTCGAACGTCGCGATCAACTACCTCCGCCAGCCGGAGGAGGCGCGGGAGACCGAGGAGCAGGTGCACGCCTGCATCGCCAAGGTGCAGCAGGAGGGCGTCCAGGACGTGCTCGTCCAGGGCGACGTCTCCCAGGAGGACGACGTGGTTCGCATGGTCGGCGAGGCCGTCCAGGGTCTCGGCGGCCTCGACCTGCTGGTCAACAACGCGGGCATCCAGATCTCGCGCCCGAGCGAGGAGCTCGACAGCGCGGCCTTCGACAAGGTGCTCGCGGTCAACCTGCGCGGCTCGTTCCTGTGCGCGCGCGAGGCGATCAGGCACTTCCTCGCGGAGCAGAAGCCGGGCGTGATCATCAACGTCTCGAGCGTTCACCAGCTGATCCCGAAGCCGAACTACCTCGGCTACTCGACCAGCAAGGGCGGGATGCAGAACCTGACCCGCACGCTGGCGCTCGAGTACGCCGCCAAGGGCATCCGCGTCAACGGCGTCGGCCCCGGCGCGACCGTGACGCCGATCAACCGGGCCTGGATCGACGACCCCGAGAAGCGGGCGCAGGTCGAGGAGCACATCCCGATGCAGCGCGCCGGCGACGCCGACGAGATGGCCGGCGTGACCGCCTTCCTGGCCAGCGACGACGCGGCCTACATCACGGGCCAGACCATCTTCGTCGACGGCGGCCTCACGCTCTACCCGAGCTTCCTCATGCCGTGGTCGTCCGAGTGAGCGCCCGCCCAGACACCACGCCCGCGAGCGCCGAGGCGCGCTGGTGGCCGTCGCCTTTCGGCGCCGGAGACGAGCTCGGGATGCTGAACCACATCGACGAGGCCAAGCGCCTTCGGGCGCTTGGCCTCGTAAGCAGGGGCCGCCTCTACGACCTGGGGCACGTGCTCGACGAGAACATCCCGGTGTTCCCTGGCCGCTTCTTCCGCCAGACCCTCGTCACGACGGCCCACCACCAAAACGCCGAGGCGAAGGTCGGCCAGAACGACGTCAACTGGGTCACCGAGCAGGTCTCGGCGACGATGCAGCTCGGCACCCACCTCGACGCGCTCAGCCACCTGCAGATCGGCCAGCGCGGCTACAACGGCTGGAGCGTCGCCGAGCTCGCCGATACCGGCGGGGTGAAGCGGCTCGGCGTCGAGACCGTCCCCCAGATCGTCACCCGCGGCCTGCTCGCCGACGTCTCCGGCGTCCGTTCGGGACCGGGCGACGTGATCACGGTGGCCGACGTGGAGCATGCGCTCGGAGGCGTCGAGCCCGAGCCGGGCGACGCCCTGCTCTTCCACACCGGCTGGGGCGCCAACTGGGGGAACCCGGAGAGATACGTCGAGGGGGAGCCCGGCCCCGGCTACGAGCTCGCCGACTGGATCGCCGCCCGCGACATCGCCCTCACCGGCTGCGACACCTGGAGCTACGGGCCGGTGCCGGCGGAGAACCCCGACCGCCCGTTCGAGGTGCCCCAGACGCTGAACGTGCGCCACGGCGTGTTCATCGTCGAGAACCTCGACACCGCTGAGCTCGCCGCCGACGGCGTGCGCGAGTTCGCCCTGATCCTGACCCATCCCAAGCTTCGCGGCGCCACCGGCGCCTGGACGTCCCCGATCGCCCTCGTCTGACTGGAGGACTAGCGATGAGCGACGAGCACTACGACGTGATCATCATCGGCACCGGCGCCGGCGGCGGCACGCTGGCCCACCGGCTGGCCCCCTCCGGCAAGCGCATCCTGCTGCTCGAGCGCGGGGGCTACCTGCCGCGCGAGCCGGAGAACTGGGACAGCAGGGAAGTCTTCGGCAGGGAGCGCTACGTCACGAGCGACGAGTGGGTCGACAAGAACGGCGTGCGCTTCCGGCCGCACGCGCAGTACTTCGTGGGCGGCAACACCAAGTTCTACGGCGCGATCCTCTTCCGCCTGCGCGAGCGCGACTTCGAGGAGGTCCAGCACTACGGCGGGGTCTCGCCCGCCTGGCCCATCTCCTACGCCGATCTCGAGCCCTACTACGCCGAGGCCGAGAGGCTCTATCTCGTGCACGGCAAGGCCGGCGAGGACCACACCGAGCCGCCGCGCTCCGGCGAGTTTCCCTACCCGCCGGTCTCGCACGAGCCGCGCATCCAGCAGCTCGCCGACGACTTCGAGCGCACCGGCCACCATCCGTTCCACCTCCCCGTGGGCGTTGACCTCGACGAGTCCGACGCCGAGGCGGGCCGCTGCGTGCGCTGCGACCGCTTCGACGGCTTCCCCTGCCTCACCGACGGGAAGGCCGACGCCCACGTGCTGTGCGTGCGGCCGGCGCTCAAGCACGAGAATGTCACGCTCAGGACGCACGCCAAGGTCGTGCGCCTCGAGACCGGCACCTCGGGACGCTCGGTCAGCCGGGTCGTGGTCGACCGAGGTGGCCAGGAGGAGACCTACAGCGGCGACATCGTCGTTGTCTCCTGCGGCGCCGCGGAGTCGCCGGCGCTGCTGCTGCGCTCGGCGAACGACCGGCACCCGAACGGCCTGGCCAACTCGTCCGACCAAGTCGGCCGCAACTACATGGCGCACATCAACTCGGGCGTGGTCGCCATCTCCCAGACCCCGAACGAGACCAAGTTCCAGAAGACCCTGGGCGTCAACGACTACTACTGGGGGGCCGAGGACTCGGAGCTCCCGCTGGGGCACATCCAGATGCTCGGCAAGTCCGACAAGAACATCCTGCGCGCCGGGGCGCCCTGGTTCGCCCCCGGCTTCGCGCTCGACTACATGGCGAAGCACGCGATCGACTTCTGGCTCACGACCGAGGACCTGCCCTACCCCGACAACCGAATCACGGTCGACCGCCAGGGCACGATCCACCTCTCGAAGACCTTCCACAACGAGGAGCCGCACAGGCGGCTGCTGGGGAAACTGAAGTCGCTGCTCGGCGACCTCGGCTGCCACGAGCGATCGATCCCGCGCTTCTCTGTGCTCGACCAGCGCATCCCCCTGGCCGGTATCGCGCACCAGTGCGGAACCACCCGCTTCGGCTCGGACCCGAAGGAGTCGGTCCTCGACGTCAACTGCAGGGCGCACGAGCTCGACAACCTCTACGTCGTCGACACCAGCTTCTTCCCCTCCTCCAGCGCGGTGAACCCGGCGCTGACCGCGATGGCGAACGCCCTGCGGGTGGGCGACCACCTGCTGGAGCGGCTCGAGGCACGCGTGGAGGCGGGCGAGCGCAGGGACGGCCGGCTCGAGCGGGCGCAGACCCAAACCCTGCATCCCCACATGACCGAGCCAGAGGAGGCAACACGATGAGAAAGGCAGCCAATGCCCTCGCCGGCGCGATCGGCACGGGCCTCGTCGCCGGCTTCGCCGGCACCGCCGCCATGACGATCTCGAGCACGCTCGAGGCGAAGCTGCGGGGCCGGGCCGCGAGCTCCGCCCCGGCCCGCGCGACGGCCAAGATGCTGGGCATCAAGGAGTTCGAGGACGCCATTGCCCAGGCCCGCTTCAACGACCTCTCCCACTGGGGCTACGGCACCGGCTGGGGGGTGCTCCGCGGCCTGCTGGGCGCGACGGGAATGTCACCCAAGGTCGCCACTGCGGCCCACGGCGCCGCCATCTACGGCGCCGCCCAGGTGACCCTGCCGGCGCTCGAGATCGCCCCCCCGAGCATCTTCTGGTCGCCGCAGGAGATCGCGATCGACGCCTTCCACCATCTGGTCTACGCGACGGCGACGGGGATCGCCTACGAGTTCATCAGCGACGGGCGGCGCTGACGCAGCGGTAGCCGAAGCCGATGGCCGAGCGCCTCTTTCTCGCGCGGCTTTCGCGGGCGCCGCCGGGCAGCCGCTCCGAGGCTGCCGCACGGCCAGTACATGACCGACGGCTCTGCCGTCTTGTCCGCCGGTCCGACGCTCGCACGCCGCTCGGCGAGTGGAGCTTCCCCGTCAACGGCGGGGCGCCGGGCAGGAGGGGTGGAGGCGGCAGCGGCTCCAGGCGCTGCCGAGCGAGAACATCACGATCGACATCCACTTGCTTGCCCCGCTGGTCGAAACTCGGCGCGGTCGGGGAAGATTCTCGGTGGACCGCCTGCTGGCCGAGGCCGACAAGCCGTACGCGCTTGCCTTATGCGACGGCGGCTATGCGACATCGCTGGCGATCGACGACACCACCGGCAGCAAGGCGTAGTCGCGCCTTCGACGACCAGCCGCTCGAGCCAAAGCACGGCGGCCCCGTCCGCTGGTTTCGCATGTCTGCCGAGGAAGAGCGCGAAATGGGTGAGGGCCTCGGCTCCTGACCACGATGAACCGCTTCTGGGAGTCGCCCGGGTACCACCGCCGCGGCGATCCCCGGGAGGAGGAGCGCCATTGGGCGACCGACGTCGACGTGGAGGATCGCCGAGGTGAGTGGATGGGGGTTACGAGGCGCCGCGAGTAAAGAGCCTCACGCTCGAGACGCCCGCATGCGCCACCGCCGGGGACAGCATGTCGACTTGCGGCTCACGGCGAGGCACGGCCATCAACCCGTGCGTAGCTATAGCTATTCCCGGCCGCTCCGGTAGACGGCGGCCGCTTGGGGGTGAGGGTCGAGCGAATCGACGACGGGGAAGTCCCAATACCTAGTCGACGAGGCGCGGCCCCGGCGACCGGCCCCCGCAGGTGCGGGGGCCGATCGGCGGCTACTCGGTGCTGGGAGGCGCGAATGCGCGGGCTGCACCTGGTCGCCGGTGCTCGGGGTCGTACGCTGCGGCCGCGAGGCTCCGTCACGGGGCCTCCGGCTCGGCGAGCGTTCCGGCGCGGCTACTCTAGGCGACCGACGCCTGCTTCTGGGCCTGCTCCCACTTCGCCCGCACCTCCGGCACGGTCGGATCGAAGTCGTCCTTGATTCGCTTATGCAGCTCCTGGAGGTCGAGCCAGAGCTGCTCCGGGGAGGGGCGGCCCCAGAACCAGTAGCCCACGTACACCTTCTCGACCTTCAGGCCCGCCGACAGGATCAGGGTGTGGGGCACCCCGGCGTTGGCGTGGTGGCTGTCCGTGTACTCGTTGATGTCGAAGTGCTTTTGGACCTCGAGCTCCTCGTCGGCCAGGAAGGCCCAGTGGGCGCCGGTCGAGATCTTGAGCTTGTAGACGTCGTGCAGGCTGTTGGGAAGGATGCTCACGAGCGCGCCGAATCCGACGTCGCACCACTCGTGGAAGCGGAGCAGCTCGCGGTGGTGCATCCGCTCGCGGGGGCAGTGCTCGCCGCGACTGAGGTGCAGCACCATCACGTTGTCTTGCTGCAGCTCCGAGAGGCGGTGCTTATCGCCGTTCTCGTCCGGCAGCTCGAAGTCGGGGATGGTCGCTCCCGGCTCGAGTCCCTTGCTCATGTGTGTCTCCTCTCTTGTGCTGACATAGGGTCAGGTCGGGCGGATGCCGGGGATGCTCAGCCGGATCCGGTAGACGCTTGTCAGCGCGGTGACGTAGAGCGTGCGGCCGTCCTCGTCGCCCCAGGCCAGGTTGTGCGGGTCCTCCGGCAGCCTTAGCGTGCCGAGGTGCTGGCCAGCCGCCGACAGCACCCAGACGCCTCCGGGGCCGCAGACGTATAGGTTGCCCGCCTCGTCGATCTTGATCCCGTCGATGGCGTCCTCGCCGGGGGCGTCGGTCATGTCGAAGAACACCTCGCCGCCGACGGAGTCGCCGGCCTCGTCGATCTCGTAGCGCATCACGACCTTGCGCTCGGGGTCCCAGTTGCCCACGTAGAGGTAGCTCTCGTCGGGGGAGAAGGCGAGGCCGTTCGGCCCCTCGAGCTCGTCGCTCACTAGCGCGACCTCGCCGTCGCGGGCCCCGAACACGCCGCTGAAATCGAGCTCCTTGCCGGGGTCGTCGAACATCTGCGGCAGGCCGAACGGCGGGTCGGTAAAAAACACTGTGCCGTCGGAGCGGTAGACGAGGTCGTTGGGGCTGTTCAACCGCTTGCCCCGGTACGAGTCGGCGAGCACGGTTATGTCCCCGTGCGGGTTGACCCGGATCACCCGGCGGTTGCCGTGCTGGCAGAGCGTGAGCAGCCCATCGGGGCTGTAGGTCAGCCCGTTCGAGCCGGGCTGGGTGAAGCGGCCGATGTCGACTC
>JACVRW010000078.1 GCA_014534235.1 Thermoleophilaceae bacterium
CTCGCGGGGATGGCGTTCAACGGCCTCGCTCACGTTGAGGGTCGCGGGGCACTGGTCGGACGGCTCGGCCAGAAGGTCGCGGTCCCGGCGATAAACCTGTCCGACTCCCCCGGCTTCCCCGGCACGCTTCCCCGCGGCTTCGACGCCGAGGGCGTGGCAAAGGTGCCGCTACCGCTGATCCAGGATGGCGTGGCTCGTCGCGTGGTCCATGACTTGCGCAGCGCCGCGGTCGCGGGCGCGCGCTCCACCGGACACGCCCTGACGCCCGGTGGGCACCCTTACGGGCCCCACCCCACCAACCTGGTGCTGGCGGGCGGCGACGCCGCGGACGAGAATGGGCTCTGCTCCCGGGTGAAGCGCGGCATATACGTGACGCGCCTCTGGTACGCGAACGTGGTCCGGCCCAAGGAGACGCTCATCACAGCGGTCACCCGCGACGGCACCTTCTTGATCGAGGACGGCCGCATCACCCGCCCGCTCCGCGACCTGCGCCTGACCGACACCGTCCTCGGCATCCTCTCCCGCACCCGGGCGCTGACCCGACGACTCGACCTAACGACCGACGGCGAGTTCTACGGCCGCCGCTTCGCCTCGGGAGTGGTCTGTCCTGCGCTGCTGACGGGCGCGGTTCGGTTCACGGGCCCGTCGGGCTGATCCCCTCGCGCGCCCCCGGCCGCGGCGGCGCCCGCACCCCTCAGATCTTCAGCAACACGATCACGTTCGCCACGAAAAGCACCGCGAACGCGACGGTCCAGCGGTTCAGGTTGCGCTCCACGAGCGAGCCGCCGCCGAAGGGCCCCGCGCCGGTGCCGACACCGAACGCCCCGGACAGCCCAGAGTCCTTGCCCGAATGCAGCAGCACAAGCACGATCAAAACGATCGCGAGGATGACCTGAAGACCGCTGAGGATGGCTTCCACGGCGCAGAAGGGTAGCGGCGCCCTGCTCGCGGCGGGCTCCCGGTAGCCGGAGGCTAGGCCGCCGCTCTGCAGAGGGCCCGCAGCTCGGTCAGCATCATGTCGGGCCGCTCGAACACGTCGCCCCAGGTGTAGCGGCGGAAGTCGTCGCCGCGAGCGTAGGCCTCGCGCTCGCGGCGGCGATCCTGCTCCCAGGAGTGGCGGGAGTGGTGGTAGGTGTAGCTGTCGAGCTCTACGGTCAGCCGCAAGTCGGGCCAGCGGCAGTCGACGCAGCGTTGCCCGGCCCGGCGGTTGGTCCGGGGCAGCGGCAGCCCCGCTCGGCGCAGCCGTTCGAGGAACTCCTTCTCGAGCCTGCTGAGGGTGACGCGGACCTCGCCGCCTAGGACCGCACGCAGACCGCCGCCAGGTAGCGCGCCTCGACGCTCGGCGCCCGGTGGCCGACCCGGTAGACGCCGGGGTATTCGCGTAGCAGCAGTCCCGAGCGAAGCCGTTGCCGGATTTCCTCCGGCGTCACGCCCACTCCCAGCAGCTCTTCGCGGGTGGCTACGCCGTGCGCTTCGCGCGCGATCCGGGCGCATAAACGCTCTACCGTCCTGTCCTGCTGTTGCACTGCAACAGCCAAGCAGGACGGTCGCCGACATTCGTTTCGCCCCCCGGAAGGGCGGCTAATGGCCCCTCAGCCGCCCTCGGCCGGCGCAGGCCGCTACGAGCTCTGTTCGTCCTTCGTGAACTTCGACGGGCACTTCGTGACGAGCGAGTCGCGCTCGGCCACGAACGTTCCGTCCCTCAGCTCGCCGGAGACGATGACCTCGCGCCCCTCCCTGAACGGGTCGGGCACCGCGCCGGTGTAGGCGACCGGCACAGATGCCGTCCCGTCCCGGTCGCGGACGCGGAAGCGCAGCTCGTCGCCGTCGCGGCTCACCGACCCCTTCACCACCTTGCCGGTCAGCTCGTAGGAGCGGCCCGGCTCGATCTGGCTCGGCTTGCTGGCTTCGGTGGAGGCGCTGAAGCTGGTGTAGATCAGGGCGCCGGCGAGTAAGACGGCCGCGCCGAGCGCGACGGCGAGCCGGATCTTGCGCTTGCGCCGGGGATCCATTGGTTCGAATTCTGGCAGGCCCGGCCTACAGGTTCCGCCTGCGCGGATGTCCCTCGCCGGGCCAGGGCGCGAGCAGCAGGATCAGGCGGGCGTCGCGCGTGGCCCGCACCTCCCGCCGCTCGTTCGGCTCGAAGTGCACCAGCAGGCCGGGACCGCCGGTGACGGTCGTCTCCCCCTCGTCGACCTCGACCTCGCCGTCGGCCACAACCAGCCATGTCCGCTCGTGCACCTGGTGCTCCTGGAGTCTCTCCCCGCTCGGGAGGTTGAGCGCGACGACCCGCGTTTCGTCGTCCGAGCGAAGCACCTCGGGGCGATGCGGCTCGACCGGCAGCGAAGCGATGTCCCAGCTGTCCATGCGCGAACTATGCCGCAGTCACCGGCTCGGGCTCTCGCTCGGACCGCCGCGCCAGCCACTCGGCCCCGGGATAGTCGCTGAGCCCATGGACGATGATCGAGACGAAGACCGTCAGGGCCGCGATGTTCGCGATTCGCTCGGCGCCGGGAACCGCCGAGCCGAGAACGAACAGCGCGAAGGTCATCGTGGCGACGCCCTTCGGGCCGAACCAGGCCATGAATGCCCGGTCCGCCAGGTCCACCTGGCGGCTTCCCGTCAGGGCGGCGAACACCGCGACCGTCCGCGCGACGAGCAGCGTAAACGCCGCGATCGCCACGGCAGCCCAGCCATCACCGAAGAGCCCGTCGAACGTGAGGATCGCCCCGAAGGCGAGGAAGACGCCGAGCTTCACCACCTCGATCAGGTCCTCGGCTCGGGCCTCGAAGCACTCACGGATGTCGGGCCGCCAGATCCCCAGCGCTATCGCCGCGACGAACACCGAGATCAGACCATTCCCCTCGGGCGGCAGCACCGCGGCGCCGTAGGCCGCGAACGCCACCCCCAGCCCGTAGAGCGACTTCTGGTCGGCGCTGATCTCGTGCCGGAGCCCTACACCGCTGGGCATCACCCGCGACGCCAGGAACGCAACCGCCAGGCCGGTCGCGAACCCGATTCCGACGTCCTGCACCACGAACTCCCACCAGACGAACCCGGCATCCTGCTCGGCCGCGGCCACGAGCGCGAGCACCGCCGGCAGCGCGAGCCCGTCGTTCAAGCCCGACTCGAGGTTGAGCGAGTGGCGGATGATGCGCGGCACGCGCGGATTGGTGACGACGCTCGAGGACAGCACCGGGTCGGTCGGCGAGAGCAGCGCCCCCACGAGGAACGACTGGGTCCAGGACAGGTCGGTCAGGGCATGCGTCACGATGGCAACTAGCCCCGCGGTGAGCGGCATCGCCAGGACGAGCTTGCGAAGCGGCAGGTGCCACGCCCGCTGGAGCATCTCCTCCTCGACCTCGAGCCCGTCGCGAAACAGGATCAGGATCAGCGCCACGACCGCCAACCCCTGGACGAACTCCGAGCGGGGATCGAGCTCGAGCACCCCGAGACCGCCGTCGCCGAGCAGGAAGCCGGCGATCACGAACGCCGCCGTCAGCGACAGGAAGCTGCGCCGCGCGACGCCGGCGACGAGCGCGCCCGCCACCAGGAGGAGGCCGAAGACGGCGAGCGGCTCATCGAGGAAGTCGACTCCGGCTCCGACCGGCGGCACGGATCAAACTGTCGCGGACCCCGCCCTACGTGCAGCGCAGCCCGCAACTTCCGCCCGGCGCGGGCGTTTTCGGCCATCAGTGTCCCTGCGGTGCACCCTGCTCGTAGCCGCCTTCGGCTGGGTGGCCGCGCCTTGCTCCGCCTGGGCGGCCGACGAACTGCCGGGCGCGCGCACGCTCTCGAGCGGCTGGGAGATCCGCGTTGAGCCCGCTCCGCCGGCGCCGCCGCAGCCGGCCCCTCCGGAGGAGACGTCGCCCGAGGACGCTCCACCGCCGGCGCCCACCACGGGCCCCGGCCGAGCGCCGCAGGCGCCGGGTGAGTGGCGCCCGGTGCGCGTGCCGAGCGTTGTCGACCATCGCGCGCTCCCGAGCCTGTACCCGGGCGTGGTGCGCCGTTACCGGCTCCGCTTCGAGGGGCCGGGGACGCCGCCCGGCTTCCGCTGGATGATCGAGTTCCAGAGCGTGCGGCGCAACGCCGCCGTCTACCTGAACGGGCGCAGGATCGGGCGCAACGCCGACCCCTACACCCCCTTCACCGTGGAGGCGCGCGGGCTGCGCCCCGGGCGCGAGAACGAGCTCGAGGTCGACGTCGACGGGCGCAAGAACCCGCAGCTGCCTGAGGGCTGGTGGAACTGGAACGGAATAGTGCGGCCCGTACGGCTCCTCCCGGCCGGGCCCGCCCACCTCCGGGACCTGGCGACGATGTCGCGCGTCAGGTGCCGGCGCCCGGCGCGGGGATGCCGCGCCCAGCTCCTCATCGACGGCGTGTTGGAGCGGCGCGGCGTGAGGCAGCTGGCGCCACGGATCGACGTGCGCCTCCGCTCGCGGGCCGGACGCGTGATCGAGAGGAGCTTCAGACTGACGCGCCAGCGCTCGAAGCGGCGGCGCGTCCAGCTGGAGCTGCCGGTGCGGGCGCCCGAGCTGTGGTCACCAGACCGGCCGAACCTCTACTCCGCCCGGATCGTCCTCCGCAACGACGACGAGGTCGTGCAGGTGGAGCGGCGCCACGTCGGCCTGCGATCGGTCGAGGTGAAGGACGGGATCCTTCACCTGAACAACCGCCGCATCCAGCTTCGCGGGGCCTCGATCCACGAGGACATGCCCGGCCACGGTGCCGCCCTGACCGCCGGCGACATGCGCCAGATCGTGGCCGACCTGAAGGAACTCGGCGTGAACGTCACGCGCGCCCACTATCTGATGAATGACCGCCTGCTCTCCCTCTTCGACCGCGCGGGGATCCTGGTCTGGAACCAGGCGCCCATCTGGCAGCGCGACCACGGCGCGGCGCTCCTCTGGCGCCCCAACGAGCTCCGGCGGGCCCTGCAGTCGGTCGAGCGCACGGTCGCGGCGGCCCGTGGCCACCCGTCCGTGGTGACCCACTCGGTCGCGAACGAGCTGGCGTTCACCCCGGACACGAAGCCCGGAACGGCGCGCTTCCTCGTGGCCGCGCAGCAGATCGCCCGCGACCTCGACCCCACGCTCCCGATCTCCGTGGACATCAAGGGCCGGCCCGGCTTCCCGGAGCAGTTCACCTACCACCGCTTCGACATGCTGGGCGTGAACCAGTACTTCGGCTGGTACCGCTGGGTCGAGGACTTCAGTCTGCTCGAGCCGTACTTCCTGGAGCTGCGCGACCTCTATCCCGAGCACGCGATCGTCATGACCGAGTGGGGCGCCGAGGCCCGGCCGGAGCTGGCCGCCGCGCCTCCCGACCGGAAGGGCGGCTATGCCTTCCAGGACTTCCACGCCCAGCGCACGCTCGACGTGATCGACCGGCTGTCGTTCTTCCTCTCCGGCGCGATCTACTGGACCCTGCGCGAATTCGAGATCTACCCCGGCTGGACCGGCGGGGCGGGCAGGCGGCCGCCGGAGTACGAGCCGAACACGCGCCACCACAAGGGCCTCATCGGATACGCCGGTGATCGCAAGCCGGCGTTTTGGACGGTCCGCAATCGCTACCTGCGCACGCCCCTCTACCCCTGAGCGGCTACCACTCGAGCGGCCGCGCGAGCTGCCGCACGACCTTTAGCCCGATGCCGCGGCTGGCGCCGGTAACCAGCGCGATGGGTCCGTTCCAGGTGCTCATGAGTCCCGGCCGAGGCTACGCGCGAGTGATCGGTCGGCGAGGGGCGCAACGCGCAATCATGTCGCCATGGCCTTCCGGAGCATCTCGGCACGAGCGCGACGACTCGTTGCGGCCACGTCGCTGGCACTTGCATTCGTGGCGGGCGCTCCGGTCACCGTCGACGCCGCCTTCGAGCGCTGTCGTCCCGTGCTGAACGTCTTGGACGGCACCAGGTACGAGGGGAGCGACCTGTATCGGGTACGCGCACAGGGGGTCTCGTGCCGGACCGCTCGGCGGGTGGCGCGCCGGGGCACCGCCAAGGCGGTCCGCGCGACACCGGACGCCGGCGGCATCGTGAGGGTGCGCTACCGGCGCTGGCGCATCGTCGACGACCTCAGGGGACCGGTCGACCGCTTCCGCGCCCAAGCTCAAGGCCAGAAGCGCATCCGCTGGCTGTTCGGCGAGCTCTAAACGCGGCCTCCGGCGCACGGCGGCCGCAGATGGAGCGTCCCGGCTGACCAGCATGGCGCGAAAGCCCCCGGACCGTCGTCGAACCCCGCGAGCTCCGAGCGCGTATACCGTGCACTAGGTGGAACGCAGCGACGCGAGCCTTGTCGAGGCGCTCCCGCGCGACGACAGCGGCGATGACTTGCGTGAGCTCTACCGTCGCTACGCGGGCGAGCTCTATGGCTTCGCGTGCAATGCGTTAGGCGACCGCGACGTGGCCGAGGAGGTCGTTCAGGACGTGTTTGCCCGCGCCTGGCGGCACGCCGGCGGCTACGACAAGCGGCGCGCCACCGTACGTACCTGGCTATATGCGATCGCACGCAATCGAATCGTCGACATGCAGCGCCGAACCGGCGCCCGCCCCGGCCTCGTCGACCGGGATGAGCCGCCCGCCGACGCGCCCGCACACGACCCGCTCGAGCAGGCGGTGCTTCGCTGGCAGGTCGCCGCGGCGCTGGCGCGGCTCCGCCCCGAGCACCGCGAGCTCATCCGTCTCGCCCATTGGAACGGACTGACGATGCGCGAGATCGCGGAGCTCAAGGGAATCCCCCTCGGCACTGTGAAGAGCCGTACCTCCTACGCGCTGCGCAGCCTCCGCCTGATCCTCGACGAGATGGGAGTTAAGGCGTGAACGGTTGCCAGAGCCACGCCGACCTGCTCGGTGGATACGTGCTCGGCGCCCTCGACCCGGCCGAGGAGACCGAGATGCGCCGGCATCTGGAGGAATGCGAGGAGTGCCGCCGCGAGTACGACGCTCTGGCCGGGATCCCCGCGCTGCTCGACCGGATAGTGCCGGCCGACGTGCCGCCGCCGGAACCGTCGCCGGCCCTCGAGGAGGCGGTTCTCGACCGGGTTGCGCGCGAGCGCGGCCGCAGTGCGGGGCCGCGGCTCGCGTGGCCGCCGCGGCTCGCGCTCGCCGGGGCGGCGGCCGCGATCCTGGTCGCCGTGGTGGTGGCTCTGCTCCTGAGGAGCCCGGGCACGGACATCGCGTACGCGTGGGGCGAGCTGAGGGGCGTGCCCGGCGCCGAGGGCAGCTTCACCGTCCAGCAGGTGCCGGCCGGGACCCAGGTGGACCTCAGCGCCAACGGCCTCCGTCGCGGCGCGCCCTACGAGGTCTGGTGCGTGCGGACCGATGGGCGCTGGGTGAGCGGTGGCACCTTCCTTCCGCGCCGGGATGGCGAGGCGGAGGCGACGCTCACGGCGGCCGTCAACCCCGGCGACTACCACGTCGTCGTCGTCACCCGCCGCAAACGCGGGGAGCGCGGCCCCGAGGTACTGCGCGGCAAGCTCCGTTACTGAAAACCGGCCCCCGCCCGCGTGCGTACACCGGACGGAGCAGATTCCGCAGGAGAAGGTGGGGGCACGCACGGTCGAACCACACGACTCGTCGCCATGGCGCTGGCGGTCGCCGCGCTTGGCGTCGCCGGCTGCGGGGATGACGACGAGGGCTCGAACGGCTCCGAGGCGTCTGGCGACGCGAGCGGCGGCGGCTACGGGGCGCGTGTGGCCACGGGCGACGAGGCGAACGCCCGCGGAAGTGGAGGCGCCACCACGCTCAGGCTGAGCGCCGACCCCGGCGGCGCGCTCGAGTTCGACAAGACCTCCCTGTCCGCGAAGGCCGGCAAGGTGACGATCGTGATGAAGAACCCCTCCAGCGCGACGGCACCGCACGCGGTCGAGATCGAGGGAAACGGCGTCGAAAAGGGGAGCGCCGCCGTCGGCCCGGGCGGAACCGCGAGCGTTTCGGCGACGCTCGAGCCCGGTGAGTACGAGTTCTACTGTCCGGTCGGAAACCACGCCGACGCCGGCATGGAGGGCACGCTCACGGTCAAGTAGTCCCGAGCGCCGTGGGGAATAAGCGCGCGTCTTCCGCCGCCTTCCTCTTCCGAGCGCCACTCGATCGCTTGGAGGGAGCCCCCATGGATTCGTGGGTTGCCCCCAGTGCGACTCGTCCGCGGAGATCATCGACCGCTTCACGCTCGGCGGCACCGGCGGACCCCTCGAGCACGTGAAGACGAGGTGCGCCGACGGCCACTGGTTCACGGCGCGCGCCGCCGACGTGCAGGCAATCCCCTGGCGTCCGTGCCCGAGCCCGCCGCCGCGGTGCGTAGCCGGGCCTCCTGACGGCGAGCAGCCTGTCCGGTGCCGCAGGCGACGTTCCGCCTGCGCAAGCCACTGCCGCCGGACGGCATCAGACGGCGGCACCCCTATTGTCCGCCCCATGCCCGCCGTGCCCATATCCGCCGGCTGACTTCGCCGTGCCGGATGCCGTCCTCAGCCCGCGCGCGCTGAACCGGGCGCTCCTTGAGCGCCAGGGGCTACTGGCGCGGTCGCGGTTGCCGGCGATCGCGATGATCGAGCGGCTTGTCGGCATGCAGGCACAGGAGCCGCAGGACCCTTACGTGGCGCTGTGGTCTCGCCTGGAGGGCCTCGAAGCCGAGGAGCTCAGCGAGCTGATCGCCGAGCGGCGGGCGGTCCGCGCCCCGCTGATGCGAGCGACGATCCACCTCGTCTCGGCCCGCGACTGCCTGCGACTCCATCCGCTCACCCAGCCGATGCGGGCGCAGGTGTTCAAGTCTCCGTGGAGCAAGGGGCTGGCCGGCGCCGACGTCCACGAAGTCGTGGCCGCCGGCGCGGAGCTACTCGCCGAACGCCCACGCACCCGCGCCGAGCTGAGCGCGCTGCTCGCCCCTCGCTGGCCCCACGCAGATCCCCTGGCGCTTGCACACGCCGTCACGTTCAACGCCCCCGTCGTACAGGTGCCGCCCCGGGGGCTGTGGGGCGCAACCGCACAGGCCACCTGGGCGCTCGCGTCGACCTGGCTGGGAGCCGAGCTCGACGGCGGCGCATCCCCCGACGCGCTCGTCCTCCGGTACCTCGCTGCGTTCGGACCGGCGACCGTCGCGGACATGCGGACGTGGTCGCGGCTCACCGGCCTGCGAGAAGTCGTGGAGCGGCTACGTCCGCGGCTGCGGACCTACCACGACGAGCAGGGGAGCGAACTCTTCGACGTTCCGGACGGACCGTTGCCGCCGCCCGATACGCCCGCGCCGCCGGTGTTCCTCCCCGAGTACGACAACGTGACGCTCTCGCACGCCGACCGCTCGCGGATCCGGAGTCGCCTCGGACCCGGGCCGCCGTTCCCGAGGGGCGACGCGCTCGGCACCCTGCTCGTCGACGGCTTCTACCGGGCGAACTGGACGACCACCGCGGCGAGCGGCGTCGCGACGCTCACCATCGATCGGTTCAAGCGACTGCCGGACGACCCGTACGACGCCGTCGAGGAGATCTCCGCCGAAGGCCGCCGGCTGCTCGGGTTCATCGCACCGGACAGCGCCGAGCATCGAGTGGAGTTCGTGCCGACGCCGTGAACGCTGCGTGAGCCACGCCGCCCCCGACGTCTGCGAGCTGTCCGCGCACCAGCTGCTCGCGGCGTACCGGAGCCGGTCGCTGTCGCCGGTGGAGGTGGTCGACGCGACACTGGACCGGATCGCTGCGGCCGACCCCGTCCTCGGAGCGTTCATGACACTGTGCGCCGAGCGGGCGCGGGACGAGGCGATCGCATGCGAGCGGGCCTATTTGAGGCGGCACCCTGTCGGCGCACTTGCCGGCGTCCCGGTCGCCGTCAAGGACTTGTTCGACTCCGCGCAGGTCCGGACCACCTACGGGTCGCCCATGTTCGGCACGAACGTGCCGGCCACCGACGCCGCGGCCGTGCGGCGGGTCCGAGACGCCGGCGCGATCCTCGTCGGGAAGACCCAGACGCACGAGTTCGCCTGGGGCATTACGTCGGTCAACGAGGCGATGGGCACGAGCCGCAACCCCTGGCGCCCGGAACGCGTCTCCGGGGGCTCGAGCGGGGGCTCTGCCGTAGCGCTCGCCGCCGGGCTCGTCCCGCTGGCACTCGGCAGCGACACCGGCGGATCGATACGCATCCCGTCGGCGTTCTGCGGCGTCGTAGGCTTCAAGCCGACCTACACGCGGATCAGCACGCAGGGCCTTTGGCCGCTGGCACCCTCGCTCGACCACGCCGGACCGATGGCAAGTACGCCGGCGGACGCCGTGCTGCTGCTCACCGCGATGGACGGAGGCTCCGCGCCGGCCGGCGACGCCGCGGCGGCCCCGAGTCCAGGGCTCATCGGGCGTGCGATCGCCGTCTGCCCCGACCTCCACCGCGTCCCGCTCGCAGCCGACGTCCAGTCGGCGTTCGATGCCGCGGTACGGACCGTACGCGAGCTGGGCGGGCGGGTGGTAGAGCTGCCGCTGCCGGGGGTGGAGACCATGTTCCCGGCGTTCCGGCTGATCCAGCAGGCCGAGGCACTTGCGACGCACTCGAGCGCAGGTCTCTATCCGGAGCGAAAGGCCGAGTACGGCCACGACGTCCGCCGCCGCCTGGAGGCGGCCGAGTGCGCCACGCTCTCCGATTACCTCGGCGCGACCCAGAACCGCGAGCGCCTGCGCGCGGCGACGGCGGCCCTCTTCGAGCGCGCCGACCTCGTGCTCACCCCGGTGGCCGCCGGTTCGCCACTGCCGGTCGGCGACGAGCGCGTCGTACACGCCGGCCACGAGGTCGAGTTCCGAGAGCTCGTTATGACCTACACGGTCCTCCAGAACCTGCTCGGACTGCCCACCTGCACGGTGAGGGCGGGCTTCGACGCGCTCGGCATCCCGATCGGCATCCAGTTCACCGGCAGGCCCTGGAGCGACATGGAGGTCCTGTCGGCGGCGGAGGCGTTCTTCGCGGCAACACGCGGGATCCAAGGCCGCTGGCCGGAGTTCGGTCTCGGGCGCGAAGCGTTGCAGCGCGACATGCCGACGCACGCGGGGCGGGCCGGACGCCCGGAGGAGGACCCGGACCAGGGCTGAGGGCGTCGCTACTCCGTCGAAGTCCCGTCGCTGCTGCGAGCAGCACGGCCCTCGCGGCGCCGGCCGAGACGGGCAGCGAGTGGTTTCATGCGAACGGTCGGGACAGCTCGAGCCCGAACGGATAGCTTGCAGCAATGCGCTTGGAGACGGCGTTCGTCGTGGGACTCAGCGTGCTCGTGCTCGCCATGTCGGCATGCGGCGGCGATGACTCGGACGGTGGCGATCAGGCAGGCGGCGGCGGGCAAGAAACCCTCTCTAGGCAAGAGGTCATCGCCCGAGGCGACACCCTGTGCAAGGAGTTCCGGGAAGACACGGAGCGCCTCCTGAACCGGGCCGACCGCATCACAGACCCTAAGCAGCAGGCAGAGATTCTCCACCGCGTTGCCGACAGGGGCAAGGAAGTCGCTGACGAGTTCGACTCCTTCGATCCGCCTCCCGCGGATGCGCGGATCATCGACCGGTACGTCTCTGTGTCAAGGGAACAGCTGACGCTCTTGCGCAGGGCGGCCGATTCGCTCGAGCAGGGCGACGCGCAGGAAGCGGGGACGCTCCTTGACTCGGGCCAGGGGAAGGGGGCCGAGCTGCGCGGGATCGCTCAGGGCTACGGCTTCAAGGTCTGCGGCTCCGAGCGCGACTAGACCGCAATCCTGCGACAGGCCCAAGCCAGGACCCAGCCCGCTTGGCGGCGGGCGGGCACCACTGCGGTAGGACCGCCGCTGCCGGAGAGCAACTGAGAATGATTCTCAGTATGATGCCCGGCCGTGATCGGTCGCGAGTCAACTGACGTGGTCGTGGTCGGCGGAGGCCCTGCCGGGCTGAGCGCGGCGCTCGTCCTCGGCAGGATGCGCCGATGGGTGCTGGTGCTGGACACGGGCGCGCCCGCGAACGCGGTCTCGAAGCGGGTACACGGCTTCCTTTCGCGCGACGGCACCCCGCCCGCCGAGGTGCGCGCCGCTGGGCGCGAGCAGCTTCTGCCGTATGGGAGCGTCGACTGCCGCTCGGTGTCGGCGCGCTCGGCCCGCCGCCTCGCCGACGGACGGTTCGAGGTCGGGCTCGAGGACGGCACCGAGGTCGTCGCCCGCCGCCTGCTGCTCGCGCACGGGATGCGCTACGGCCTTCCGGACTTGGGTGGGCTGGCCGAGCTCTGGGGACGCCGGGTCTTCCACTGCCCGTACTGCCATGGCTGGGAGGTGCGCGACCAGCCGCTGGGCGTGTACGGACGTGGCTCGAGGGCCGCCCACCAGGCGCTGATGCTGGGCTCGCTCAGCAATGACGTGGTCCTCCTCTCCGACGGGGACTTTGACCTGACGAACGAGGAGCGCGAGCGGCTCGAGCGGGCGGGCGTGGATCTCTACGACCACCGGGTCGAGCGCGTCGAGGAGGACGGGGAGGAGCTCAGTGTGGTGTTCGCTGGGCGCCCCCCGCTGGTGCGGCATGCGCTGTTCATCCAGCCCGTCCTGTCGCTGGTGAGCGAGCTCGCCGGCTCGCTCGGCGCCGCGCTGACGGACAAGGGCACCATCGAGACCGACGAGGCGGGAAAGACGACCGTGCCCGGGATGTACGCCGCCGGAGATGCGGGGGCGACCGTCCAATCGGTGGCCGTCGCCACGGGGACCGGCGCGCGCGCCGCCTACGCCATTAATGCCGAGCTCGCGCTGGAGGACGCCGCCTCGCCATCTAGGTAACCCGCGTTGGCTGTGTGGACGATGTGCGCTCAGTGGTTGGCCACAGCCGCCGCCGTGATCGGCGGGGCAAGCGGCCGCTGCGCTTGGCTTGCCGCGCGCGGCTACAAGTCGCTGACGCCCGGGCGCCTCAAACGCATCATCTTCGCCCTAACGGCGGCGGCCCCCGCTCATGACAGCGACGCTTGTCCGGCACGCTCGTAAGAGGGTCACGGTCGGGCTGTCCCGTCCTCGTAGACGACAGCGCGACTCGTAGACCTGGCGGACTCGGCCTGCGCGATCGCGCTCGCGCTGCTCCTCGAAGAGGCGGTCGTGCGCCCGGCTGGACATTGCTTCCTCCTCTGGCCCACGACCGTGCTCAAAGGCTTGCGAGGCGGCTACGGGCAGTCGCCCGCAGGGCCGGCCACGCCCGACGTTAGACGGCGAGCCGCGACGAATACCGGGTCTTGAGCTGGAGCCCTCGAATATCAGTCTGACCCAGCAGTCGATGAGGCTGGACCTTCCGCCTGTGCCGCCCCTGACAGCGCCCCGCCGGCGCGGATCATCAAGCGAGGCGTTCGACCCAGAAGACCCATCAGCGTTCTACCTCCATATCCGCCGCCTCGTTGACCTCGAGGGGTTCGAGGCGAACCGCGTTATTGAGGTGGGCGACCGCGCGACCTCCACGTAGGATGGTGCTGGAACGGAATGCGCCGCTTGGGGCTCCGGGACTGGGACGGCCCAAGACGGCTAGCGAACTTGGTGACTCCTCAGCAAGAGCATGCCGCGGGCGCCGGAAGGCATCAAACCTCGGAACTTCCGGCCCGCTGAGGCGTTTAGGGGCGTGAGGGAGATGACCGGCACGATCGGATTCGTGGGGCGCTGGACGCCTGACCGAGCTGCGGTAGATCCATGGAGGCTTCCGGCCCGGCGGCGCAGGGTCAGCAGCTGAGCGCTGTCAGACTGAGCCATGCCTGCCGATTCGCCGCCAGTTCGTGTCCCAGGCAGCGCGCCCTGGCGACACCTTCCGCGACTCACCAGCGCCCCTCGGGGCCCTCCTCCCCCGCGGCGCCAGGCAACTCAAGTGAGGGAGACAAGCTCATGATGAAGCGTCTTATGGCACTGGTCGTCTTCGTGGCGGTCCTTGCCATAGCACCCGCCGGCGCGAATGCGCAGTGGGACGCAAAACGTGACGGAAAGACCGTC
>JACVRW010000093.1 GCA_014534235.1 Thermoleophilaceae bacterium
CTCCGCGGTGGGCACCTCGTGGTCCGGGATCGCCACCACCCCCTCCAGGCCGGGCGCCGGCTCGAACCGGACGGGCTCGCCGTCGGCCGGGCAGATCGCGAATCCACCGTAGAGCGCGGCGGCGACGTTGTCGGGGTGGCCTTCGAGCTCGCGGGCCAGCTCGAACAGGGGCGCGTCGAGCTCGTACATGTGGTCGGCGGCGCACAGGCCCGCCACGATCGCCGCGGCGCTCGAGCCGAGACCGGCGGCCACCGGGATCTCCGATCGGATGCGGAACGCGAGGCCGTCGGCCGGCCGCAGCCGCTCGAACGCGCGCACGCAGAGGTTCGAGCGATCGGCGGCCACCCGCGGGACGTCCGTGTGCACGATGAACTCGCCCGTCTCCTCCACCTCGAGCTCGAGCGTCAACGACAGCGCCGCCGCGAGGACGTCGTAGCCGGGCCCCAGGTTGGCGGACGACGCAGGCACGCGCACGATGCGGCGGCGCCTCATCCGAGGACGGCCGCCTCGACGCTGTCCAGGTCCGGCTCGCACGGCAGGACCGAGCTCGCCCGGTTCATCGCCGTCTGTGGGTCCTTCAGCCCGTGCCCTGTCAGCACGCAGACCACGCGCCCCTCGGCCCCGTACTTCAGCAGCCCCGCCACAGCGGCCGCCGAGGCCGGCTCGCAGAAGACGCCCTCCCGCGCCCCGAGCAGCGTGTAGGCGTCCAGGATCTCGGCGTCGGACACCGTGCGAACCTCGCCCCGGGAGGCCGTGAAGGCGTTCATCGCGTCCTCCCAGCGCGCCGGGTTGCCGATCCGGATGGCGGACGCCACCGTCTCGGGCGCCTCCACCGGCGCCCCGCGCACGAGCGGGGCGGCGCCGGCGGCTTGGTAGCCGTGCAGGCGCGGGGCCGTGTCGTACTCCTGGAAGCCCCGCCACCACGCGGTGACGTTGCCGGCGTTGCCGACGGGCACGCAGAGCACGTCCGGGGGGTCGCCGAGCTGGTCGCAGACCTCGAAGGCGCCGGTCTTCTGTCCCTCGATCCGGAAGTCGTTGACGGAGTTGACGAGCGCGATCCGGTGCCGCCGCGCCAGCTCGCGGACCAGCGCCAGCGCCTCGTCGAAGCTGCCGCGCAGGGCGACCACGCGGGCGCCGTGCATAAGGGCCTGGGCCAGCTTGCCGGTGGCGATCTTTCCCTCCGGGACGATCACCGCGCCGCGCAGGCCCGCCCGGGCCGCGTAGGCGGCGGCGCTCGCGGCGGTGTTGCCGGTGGACGCGCAGACCACGGCCTCCGCGGCCTCGCTCACGGCGGCCGAGACCGCGACGGTCATCCCGCGATCCTTGAACGAGCCTGTGGGGTTGGCGCCCTCGAGCTTCAGCCAGACGTCCGCGCCGGTCAGCTCCGATACGTGCGGCGCCTGGACGAGCGGCGTGTCGCCCTCGTCCAGCGTCACGAGCGCGTCGACCGGCAGGCGGTCCTGGTATCGCCACAGGGTCAGTGCCGGCCTCCGTCCGGCACCTTAAACGAAGACCTCCTCAATCACGCGAATCACGCGCGGCGGCTCGCGCACGAATTCGAGCCGCGAGATCAGGTCGACCGCGGCGCGGAACTTGGACTCGAGCACCGGGTGCATCACCATCACGAGGCGGGCCTCCTCGCCGAGCCCCTTCTGCACGACCGACTTGATCGACACCCCCTGGAGCCCCAGGATCTCGGCTATTTGGGCGAGCACTCCTGGGCGGTCGGCCACCTCGAGGTGGAGATAGAACGAGAACTCCACGTCGGTGACGATGGGCTGCTCGACGGCCGGCGGCGGGAGCGAAGGCGGCGGGATCATGGCCGAGATGACGTCGCCGAGCACGGCGCTCGCGGTCTGGATCCCGCCGGCGCCCGGGCCGGACAGTGTTATCTCGGTGATGGCGGGCGACTCGATCGTGACCGCGTTGAACGCCCCGCCGACCGAGGCTAGCGGGTGGTCGCCGTAGAGGAACGCCGGGTAGACGTGCACCGCGACGCCACGGTCCATCCGCTCGGCCGAGCCCACCAGCTTGAGCGACAGCCCGAGCTCCTTGGCGTACTCGATGTCGTCGGGCGTGATCCGCTCGATCCCCTCGCAGCTCACCTGGTCGAGCGCCACCGGTGCGTTGAAGGCGAGCCGGGCGAGGATGGCCATCTTCGCGGCGGCGTCCTTGCCGGTCACGTCCTCGGAGGGATCGGCCTCGGCGTAGCCGAGCTCCTGCGCCCCCGCGAGCGCCTCGGCATACGTCGCTCCGGTCCGGGTCATCTCGCTCAGGATGAAGTTGGTCGTGCCGTTGACGATCCCGTGCACCCGCTCGATGTGGGCGGCGGCGAGGGTTTCCGCCATCACCCGTATCGCCGGCACCACACCCGCCACGGCGGCCTCGAAGCGCAGCTGCACGCCGCCCGCCCGCGCCGCGTCGAAGATCTCCTCGCCGTGCGTGGAGAGCAACTGCTTGTTCGCGGTGACCACGTGGCGGCCGCTCTCCATCGCCCGCAGCACGAACCGCCGCGCGGGGTCGAGCCCGCCGATCAGCTCGACGATCAGGTCGCTGCGGTCGAGGATGTCGTCGAAGTCACCGCGGCTGCGCGTGAGGACGCCGGAGATCTCCGGCCGCGTCCCGAGCTGGGCCTCGATCGCGTCCGCTCGCTCGGCGAGCAGGCCGGCGAAGGCGGAGCCGACGGTCCCGTGCCCAAGGAGGCCGACCCTGAAGGGCCGTGGATCAGGCGTCACGGACCGTGAGGTCGTCGTAGGTCTCGCGCCGGACGACCACGCGGGCGTCGCCTTCCCTGCAGAAGATCACGGGCGGACGCGGCAACGCGTTGTAGTTGTTCGCCATCGCGTGGCCGTAGGCGCCGGTGGCGGGGACGACCAGCACGTCGCCGGGACGGGGATCGTCGAGCCGCGCGTCCCGGATCAGGATGTCACCCGACTCGCAGTGCTTTCCCGCGATCGTGCACCGGTCGGAGCCACCGAAGCGATCGGCGATCTGCGCCTCGTAGCGCGCCCCGTACAGCATCGGCCGCAGGTTGTCGGACATGCCGCCGTCGACCGCAACGTAGGTGCGCACGCCCGCAATCTGCTTGACGGTGCCGACCGTGTAGATCGTCACGCCCGCGTTTCCGACGAGCGAGCGGCCCGGCTCGCAGAGGATCGTCACGCCCTGCGGCGCCCGGCGCACCAGCGCCTCGACGTAGTCCTGGATCGCGGGCGGCTCGTCATCGGCCGTGTACGCGATGCCGAGCCCGCCGCCGAGGTTGAGGAGCGGCCATGCGCCCATGCCCCCGAGGGCCTCGGCGAGGCGCTCGAAGACCTCCAGCTCGAGTATCTGCGAGCCGATGTGGGCGTGCAAGCCGGCCAGGTCGAGCCCCGCGCGGCGGCAGGCCTCCACCGCCCGTGGAACGTCCGCGACGGGGAACCCGAACTTCGAGTCAACCTGGCCGGTTTGGATGTACGAGTGCGTCGTCGGCTTGATGCCGGGCGTGACGCGCAGCATCACCCTCTGCGAGCGGCCGCGCAGCCGCTCGATCTCGTCGAACGAATCCACCACGATGTGGCCCACGCCACGTCCGATTGCGTAATCGAGCTCGGCCAACGACTTGTTGTTCCCGTGAAGGTAGAGGCGCGCCGGGTCGAAGCCGCCGGCGAGCGCCAGGTGCAGCTCGCCGCCGGAGGCGACGTCGGCGCTCAGCCCCTCCTCCGCGAACATGCGGAGGACCGCGGTGCACGGGAATGCCTTGGCCGCGTAGACCACCTCGAAGCGGTCCGTGTGGGCGCGGAACGCCTGCTTGTACGCGCGCGCCCGCGCGCGCATGTCGTCCTCGGCGTAGACGTACGCCGGGGTGCCGAACTCCCTCGCCAGCTCCACGACGTCGCAGCCGCCCACCTCGAGGCGGCCGCGCGCGTTCAGGCGCGAGCCGAGCGGGTAGACGTGCGAGACCGCGACCGCTGCCATGATCGGCGGCGATTATGAAGCACGCCCCGCCGGCGCCGCCCGAGCTCGGGACCATGGACGGCCTGTCCTACGCGCTCTTCCTTCCCAAGGGTGACCCGGGGGCCGGCGTGGTCATCCTCCACGGCGCGGGCTCGGCTAAGGAGAGCCATTTCGACTTCGCGCGGGGATGCCGCGAGGACGGGATCGCGGCGCTTGCGTTCGATGCGCGCGGACACGGGCGCTCCGAGGACGCGTTCGGTCCCGGAGCGCTCGACGACGTGCACGCGATGGTTGAGCTCCTGCGCGCGTACGCGCCGCGGGTGGCGCTCCGAGGCTCGAGCATGGGCGGCTTCGAGGCCATCCACGCGGCGGCGCACGACCACTCGCTCTGTGCCGTGGTGGCGGTCTGCCCGGCGCCCGAGCGCAGCCTGCTTCGCATGCTTCGCTCAGATGAGCCGCTTCGCTTCGCGTGCGACGTCCCCGCGACCGAGGAGTGGCTCGAGTCGCTCGACCTCATCGACACTGTGCGCCGGCTGGGACCCTCGACGGCGCTGCTCCTCCTACACGCGGTGGGCGACGAGCAGATCCCGTACACCGCCAGCGAGGCGCTGTACGCGGCGGCCCACGAGCCGAAACGGTTGCTGATCCTCCCCGGCGGACACCACCGCTCGATCCAGCACGACCCGGACCTTCAGGCGGTGTCGCGGCGATTCATCCTCGAGGCGGCGGAGCGGGCGGCGTCCGGGCCGCCCATGACGGACGGTTCCTCGGAGCCGGCCGAGCGGGGCGACCCGTAGCGGCCTACGCCGGCGATCCGCGCCAAGGGCCGGTGGGCCCGCCGCGGCCATCCGCGCCGGCCGACGCGCACGCCGCCGCGGTCGAATGAGAATCGTTCTCGGTAGGCTCCACAGGGGTGCCCTCGCCGCTTGACCTCGTCGACCTTCCGTTCCTGCGCGACGCGCTTTTCGAGCTGGTCCTCCTCGGGGTCGCCGGCGGTGTGGTGGGGGCGTGGATCGTGCTCAGGAGACTGGCGTTCTTCTCGCACGCCGTTGGCTCGGCGGCGTTTCCCGGACTGGTGGTGGCCGACGCCACGGGCGTGAGCGCCGCAGTGGCCGGGCTTGCGGTCGCGCTCGGCTACGCGGGTGGCGTCAGGCGCGCCAGCCGCGCGGGTCGCGAGCCGGGCGAGGCGACCGCACTGCTCCTCGCCGCCGCGCTGGCCCTCGGCGTGGTGCTCGCGAGCGACGTCTTCGAGTCGGGGGCGGCGGTTGACCGCCTGCTGTTCGGGACGCTGCTCGGCCTGGACGCCGAGGACCTCGCCCTCTCGGCCGCCGCAACGGGGCTGGCGGTCGCGGCCACGCTCGCCTTCGGACGCACGTGGGCGGCCGTGGCGTTCGACCCCGATGGCACCGCGGCGCTCGGTGTCCCGGCCAAGCTCGCCGACTTCCTGCTGCTGGCCCTCGTCGCCGTGGCAGCGGTGGCGGCGATTCCCGCGGTCGGTGCGCTCCTAGTGACCGCCGTCTACGTGTTGCCGGCGGCGGCCGCGCTGCTGCTCGCCGACAGCGTGCCCGGGCTGATCGCCTGGGCGCTCGCGCTCGCGCTCGCCGAGGGCGTCGCGGGCCTCTACCTCGCCTACTGGCTCGACGTTCCTGCGGGTCCGCCGGTGGCCGTGCTGGGGGGCGCGGCGTTCGCGCTCGTGTCCGTGGCGCGCGGGCCGGCCCGCGCGGGGAGGCGCGTCCGCGGGCCGGCGCCGGAGGCGGTATGACTCGGACGGCGGACGGAGCGGCCATCCGCGCCGACGGGCTCGCCGCCGGATACGGCGGCGAGCCCGTCCTGCGCGACGTCTCCTTCACCGCCAACCGCGGTCAGTCCGTCTGCGTCCTCGGCCCGAACGGCGGCGGAAAGACCACCCTCTTCCGGGTACTGATCGGCGAGCTTCGGGCGGCCGCCGGCCGCGTCGAAGTCGCCGGCCGACCAGCGTATGTGGCCCAGACCGAGCGCACGCGACTCGACTTCCCGGTGACGGCGCTCGACGTCGCGCTGATGGGCGCCCTCGCGCGGGGACGCTGGTGGCTCCCGGCGGGCCGCACAGAGCGGGCGGCCGCGCACGCCGCGCTCGAGCGCATGGGGCTGGACGCCGTGGCCGGGACGCGGTTCGGCGAGCTGTCGGGCGGCCAGCGGCAGCGCGCGCTCCTCGCGCGCGCGCTCGTTCAGGATGCCGAGGTGCTGCTTCTGGACGAGCCGCTCGCCGGCGTGGACCCGGTGAGCGCAGCGCTGATCGGCGAGGTATTCGGGGAGCTCCGTTCCGAGGGCCGCGCCCTTCTCGTCTCGAGCCACGACGTGGAGAGCGCTCGGGGCTTCGACCTGGTGCTGTGCCTGCACGGCCGGCAGGTCTGCTTCGGCCCGCCCGCCGCGGTGCTGGACCGGGCGACGCTCCAGGCCACATACGGTCGCGAGATGATCGTGCTCGAGGACGGCGGCCCGGCCCGGGCGGTGACGGTCCAGCATCACGAGCACGGGGGTCACTGACCGTGGAGCCGCTCGACTCGCTGCTCGAGCCGCTCCGCTCCGGGATCGACCGGCGCGCTCTGCTCGAGATCGCGCTGGTCGGCGCGTTCTGCGGCGCGCTCGGCTACTGGATCGTGACGGAGCGCCTCGCCTACGCCGCGGAGTCGCTCTCCCACGGCCTGCTCCCGGGACTGGTCCTGGCGGCGCTAGCCGGAGCGCCGCTGCTACTGGGAGCGGCGGGCGGCGCGCTGGCCGCCGCCTGCCTCCTCGCGCTAGCGGCGCGCGACGATCGGATCGGGCCGGACACGGGCACGGCGGTCGCCGTCACCGGCCTCGTGGGCCTGGGCGGGCTCCTCGCGCTCGAGCCCGAGGCGCCGCCACGGCTGGAGGAGCTTCTGTTCGGCGATCCGCTGGGCGTGAGCGACGGCGACCTCGCCGCGGCGGCGGCCCTGGCGGTGGCCGGGGGGGCTGCCCTGTTCGCGCTCCACCGCCCGCTTTCCGCTGCCGCCTTCGACCCCTCCGGAGCGGCCGCCGCGGGCATCCGCCCGGCGCTCGCCCGGGCAGCCCTCCTCGTGCTGCTCGCCGGCGCGATCGCCATAGCCGTGCGGGGCCTCGGTGCGCTGCTCGTCCTGGCCGTGCTCGTCGCGCCGCCCGTCGCGGTTCGCGGTCACGGCCGGACGCCGGGGCGGGCGATGCTGGCCGGGAGCGTCCTGGCCGTGCTGGCGGGACTCGCCGGCATCGAGGTGTCCTTCCATGCCGGCACGGCCACGGGCGCGTCGGTGGCGCTGGCGCTGTGCGCTGCGGCGGGCTTGGGAGCCGCGGTCCGGCGCGTCGGCGGGGCACCCGCGGCTGCGTCATCCAGGGCTCGTATAGGTACCCCCATGTGACACGCAGCCCGAGCTAGCCGGCCAAGAACCGGGCGCCGCCCGCAGCTACGCCGTCACCGGCCGCGGAGCGCCCCGACGCGACCAGATGACGGCCGCGCCCAGCGCCAGCATGGCGAGGCTCACCAGCTGCGCCAGCGTAAGCCCCGCCAACACCGAGTCGTTGCGACGGATGAACTCGACCAGGAAGCGTTCCGAGCCCGCCAGGACGAGGTACAGGCCGAACACGACGCCCGGGGCCAGGCGGTCACGGAGGTGCCAGAGGACGAGGGTCACGATGCCCATGGAGACCGTCTCGTAGACGGGAGTCGGATGAACCTCCTCGGTCGTCGGGACGGTGCCCTCGGGATACGCCATCGCCCACGGCAGATCGGACTCGACGCCGTAGTCGCCGTCGCCCGAGAGCTGGCAGCCGATGCGCCCGATCGCGTAGCCGAGCGCCAGCGCGATGGAGGCCGTGTCGAGCATCTGCGCCGTAAGCCAGCGGCGCCACCGCGCCCATAGCAGCACGCCAAGCGCCCCGCCGACCACGCCGCCCTGCCAGACCAGCCCGGTTCCCGAGAAGATGTTGCCGAGCAGGTCGTTCGAGACCTCGTCCCAGTTCTGGATCAGGTAGTCGACCCGCGCGCCCACGAGTCCCCCGATGAGAGCCGCAAAGACGATCTCATACGCCCAGTCGGCGGGCTTTCGAAGCTCGCGCAGGCGGCGGCTTACGACGGCGCCGGCGGCGAGGAACCCCAAGGCGAAGCAGATCCCAAAGGTCTGAAGGTCGAGGGGTCCGATGTGGATCTCCGGCAGCAGACGGCCCAGGCTAGCGCGAGCCCCACGCCGTACCATGAGCGTCAGTGCGGAGAGCGGTGCTCACGACGCTCCTATGGGCGGTGCCGCTCCTGGCAGCACCCGCGCAGGCCTGGGGCGACCTCGCGGATCGTGTAGCGCTGCGTGAGGTCCTGCGGAGCCACGCGCGGGCCGCCACCGCCCGGTCGGTCACGCTGCCGTTGCCGGAGCCACTCCGGGCGCCGACGGCGTCCAACTCCGGGGAGCTTGCGGCGATCGCGCGCAGCGACGAAGCGGCGCGTCTGCTCGTCGGCGTGCGCGCCCACCGAGACCTCCGCGGAGTAGCCGGCGCGTTGCGGCGCATTGGTCCCCGCCCAGAGGCCTTCCGCGGGATCGGCGTGCTCGCCGCCAGGGTTCCCTCCGCTGCCGCGGCCGTGGCGCGGCTACGCGCCGACCCCCGGGTGGCCTATGTCGAGCGCGATCGTCGCCTGCGGCTGGCCCAGGGGGACCCCTTCGACGTGGTGGATCCGCTGACCGGCATCAAGTACACGTGGGCCTACGACGAGGTGCGCGCCGGGGACGCCCTGGCGGCGGCGCGCGGCGGCTCCCGCCGGACCGTCGCGGTGCTCGACACAGGCGTCGACGTGAACCATCCGGAGCTCGTGGGCCGGATCGGGCGGACCTTCGACACGGCGAGCGGGGGCGCAGACGTGACGGACGTCGTCGGCCACGGCACGTTCGTGACCGGACTGATCTCGGCGATCGAAGGGAACGGCATCGGCGGCAAGGGCGTGGCCGGCGCGACGCAGGTGATGGCGGTGCGCGGCTCTACGGACGGCAGCTTCACGATCGCCGACCTCCTCCGGGGAATGGATTTCGCGGTGAGCCGCGGCGCCGACGTGCTGAACCTGAGCCTGGCCGGTGAGACGTTCTCCCTTAGCCAGGCCCGCGCGCTCGATGGAGCCTTCATCAACGGCGTGCTGTCCGTCGCCGCCTCCGGCAACAAGGGCGACCACGGCAACCCGCTCGCGTTCCCCGCGGCCGCCCTCGGCGGCGAGCGCGGCGGCCGGGGGATCGGCCTCTCCGTGGCCGCGACGAGGCCGGACGGCGCCGCCGCGCCCTTCTCGAGCCACAACGCCTACGTGAGCCTCGCAGCGCCCGGCGCCGGGAGCACGGGCTGCCCGTTTGGCGTCTTCTCGACGCTCCCGGCGGGACGCAGCGAGTGGGATGACCCGCTGCGCTCCTGTTCGCTGACGTTTCCCCGGGGTGGAGCCCGATACGCGTACGGTGAGGGCACGAGCTTCGCTACGCCGATCGCCGCGGGAATCGCGGCCCTCACGTGGCAGGTCGAGCCGCGCCTCGCGTCGGAGCAGGTCGCGGACGTGCTCGTGCGGTCCGCTCGCCAGACGGTCGGCACCGGCTGGAACGAGTTCACCGGCGCGGGCATCGTAGACGGGGCGGCCGCCGCCGCCCTGGCCCGCCGGTACGACGTGACCGCGCCCCGCGTGCGCGCTAAGCTGCGCCGCCGCGGAAACCGCGTCGCCGTGCGCGTGCTCCGCTCGGGGGACCGCACGGAGGGTGGCCGCGAGCTCGCCGGCGAGATGTCCTACGGTCTGTTCGTCTCGCGAGACGGCGGCCGGAGCTTCAACCGAGCGGTCCGCCAGCGCGCCCGGCCTTTCCGCACCACCCTGCTTATACGCGGCAGCGAGACGAACGTGGTGGCCGCAATTGCCTGCGACGGCAACGTCAACTGCGGCGTGAAGCGCGTTGGCCGATTCAGGCGACGCTAGACCCGGCCGCCGTGACCGCGACCGCGCGCGCGACGAGCGCGGCGGTGACGCGCTTCGGTCGAAGCGGCGAGAGCCATTCGGGCTATGGAATGGCGAACCACGAGCGTACGCCGGTGGCCGCGGCGCCCACCGTCGGACGAATCGCGTCTACGCGGGACCCGTTCATGCAGGGTGCCGAAGCTCGGTTCTCGCCCCCAAAAAGCCTTACGGGATCACTAATCTTGTTGCCATGGCACGTCAGCGCGCGGTATTTCCCAGAGACACCGGCCTCCAGGTCCGGATGCTCTTCACGCTGTTCCTCCTCGGGCTGCTCTATGTGGCGCTCGTGGGCGCGCTGCTGGCCGCGGGCACGGGCCTCGTTCTCATGGTCCTGATCATCGCGGCGCTCAGCTTTGCCCAGTTCTTCTTCTCGGACAAGCTCGCGCTGGCCGCCATGGGCGCCAAGGAGGTCTCGCCGGAGGAGGCACCGGGCCTACACGCGATGGTCGAGCGGCTCTGCATCCAGGCGGATCTGCCTAAGCCGCGGATCGCTGTCGCCGACATCGACATTCCGAACGCGTTTGCCACCGGCCGGTCGCAGAAGAGCGCCACCGTCTGTGCCACGACCGGGATCATGCGCACGCTTTCGCCGAGCGAGCTGGAGGGCGTCATGGCGCACGAGCTCGCACACGTGAAGCACCGCGACGTGCTGATCATGACGGTCGCGAGCTTCTTCGCTTCGGTCGCCGCGATGATCCTGCAGTTCGGCTTCTTCTTCGGCGGCGATGACGACGAGAACCCGAGCATCCTCGTCGTGCTCCTCGTCTCGTTCGTGGTCTACATCCTGTCCTTCTTCCTGATGCTCGCCCTCTCGCGCTACCGCGAGTTCGCGGCCGACCGCGGCGCGGCGATAGTCACCGGCCGCCCAAGCGCGCTCGCCTCGGCACTCGTGAACATCTCGGGCGCGATGCAGCGGGTTCCGACGCAGGACCTGCGCCAGGCCGAGCGCCTGAACGCCTTCTTCATCGTCCCCACGAGCGTCAGGGGCGCCGTGCAGACGCTGTTCTCCACGCACCCGCCGATGGAGGCGCGGATCGCCCGCCTCCAGCAGCTCGAGGCCCAGCTGCAGGGCACCGCCGCCTAGCCGCGTGGGCTTCCTCGACGCGCTCTTCGGGTCGAAGGGAAAGCTGAAGGGGCCGGC
The DNA here is from genome assembly GCA_014534235.1 of Thermoleophilaceae bacterium. Lineage (GTDB taxonomy): Bacteria > Actinomycetota > Thermoleophilia > Solirubrobacterales > Thermoleophilaceae > JACVRW01. The sequence goes on from JACVRW010000093.1 coordinate 11,073, forward strand.
GCCCGACCGGCTGTTCGCCATGACCACGGCGCAGGTCACGCTCGAGACCGGGGTCGGCCTGAAGCACCGCGGCGTCGCCGGCATCGTCTTCCAGCCGCTCGCGACCGCCGACTTCCGGCAGATCGTCGACGAGACGAACGAGCTGCTCCACGGCACGGCCGAGGAGACCGGCAGCCAGGTCACGACGGCGGACGACGAGTTCGGGTACCGCTGGCTCATCCTGCGCGACGCCGAGTTCGAGGACCTGGTGGTCTCGCTCAACACCGTCTCGGTCAACCTCCAGGGCGGCGGGTACGGCGACCGCCTGCTCTGCGCGGTGTTCGCCTTCGAGGAGAACGGCCGCCCGATCTACTTCATCTACAACTTCAAGCGCGGCGCGTACTACCCATTCGTGCCGGCAAAGGGCGACAACGCGCGCGACTCCGAGCGCGAACTGCGCCTGAAGGCCCAGCTCGGAGCGGAGCTGCCGTTCGAGGAGGACATAACGCGGTGGTTCCCGCTCTGGGAGATCCCGCTGTAGCGGATTCCGCTCTATGAGCGGGATTGCCTCTGCTGGCGGTCGGCGAAAGGTACGAGAGAGGTACCAGCTCGTCACGAGCAGCTCTGATAACCGCCTCAGCTGGTTCGCGGCGGGCGGGGTCAAACTCGTCGAACAAGTGCCCGTAGTCGCGTAGGCATGTCTGCGGCGAGTGACCCGCCTGCCGGGCGACTTCGAGGATGGACTGGCCCTCGTGGATCAACAGCGACACGAAGGAGTGCCGGAGGTCCGTACGCCCGCGCGTGGGACAGCCCCACCGCGAGTTTGGCGGCCCGGAAGGCCCCCTGTGTCCAGCGGTTCCACTGGCCCTCAGTGAGCGTTCCGGC
>JACVRW010000117.1 GCA_014534235.1 Thermoleophilaceae bacterium
ACCTCCAACGTGAGTGCCGCCGTCGAGTGCCGCCTCTCCTGCATCACCGTCGGCTCATCCTCGTAGCGCGCGTAGAGCAGCGCGGTGAGGGTGCGCCTCAAGCTGCGCGCCGTGAACCGCGGGGATCGGGTGGAGCCCCGCCTCGGCGAGCCGATCGTTGTCGAGCTTGACCGCCGGGGCGACGATACGCCGCCCGACGCTCGAGCGCGACGCAGCCGCCCCGTGCCGGTCCCGAACACCAGGTGGCGCGTTTCCGGCTGCTTGCGCTCCTTGGGCGCCCGTAGCCCGCCACGGAGGATCGGCGGGAGGCGAACCTTGCGAGCGGGCGGCTCGGTCTTGGTGCCGCACACCTTGATCGTGCCCCGTCCGCGCCCGCCCCTGAGCAGTACTACGTTGTCGGCCTCCTCGTATCCGAGACCACGTCCTCCGAGCGCAGCCTTGCGAGTGCCTCACCGATGCGCAGCCCGGCGAAGATGAGCGTCGCGAGCAACGCTCTCCGGTAGGGAACCGTCCGCCCGCCCTGGTCGACGTCAAGCAACGCGGCAATCTGGGCCGGGCGGTCGAGGGAGGCGCGCCGCGCTTCTCGGCTTGAGCCGCCTGCGCCCGCCGCCAAGTTCGAGGCGACATATCCGTGCTCGACCGCGACCTTACGCCTGGCCAAGCCTTTCCCGGAGCACCATGCGGCCGTAGGCGGTGAGATCGATCGAGTAGCGCTTCCATAGGCGGCGCGGTTCGCGGGACAGCCGGTACGCCCAACCCAGGCGCATACGGTTCGCCCAGCCTGGATACCAGTAGACGCGCTCCGCCAGGTGGTCGAGGTAAGACCCCCCGGTGATGATCACCGGTACGTCCAGCCGACCGGCGACTTCCCACACCCAGGTTTGCTGCATCGGCGTAGGGATCGAGACATGCAGGATGTCGGGCCGGGCGGCGTTGATCGCCGCAACCATCATGTCCACGTCGCTTTGGTCGTAACTCCCGGGATGACCGCGGATCACGTCCCAATAGCCGTGGAGCGTTCCCGCGATGTGCAGCCCTGGAAACGTCGCCACGAGGTTGTTGGCGGCCCGCTCTGGCACGCCTTCCCCGCAGCCGAACAGGAAGTTCGAGAGCCCTTCCCGGGCGGAGAGCGCGAAGAGCTTCGGGCAGATGTCGTCGTTGCCTGCACGGTCGGGGACTGGAAGCCCCAGCAGCCGGCCCCCTAGTACGACGCCCCACCCGTCGGGGAGCACGACGTCGAACGTGTTCATCTTCTCGATGAGTCCCGGCGTTCGGTGGCCCCGGACCACGTAGTCGGGGTTGATGAACGAAACGGTCAGCCGTGATCGCGTCCGCACCGCTTGCCGGACCGCGTCGACGAAGTCCTCGTCGGAAATGCACGACAGCCCGATGCCGAGGAACTGGCGCTTCGCCGTCCGATACTTGACCCCCAGCTCCGTCGAGAGCGGACGTGACGGCCTGTCCCGTGCGACGGTGGCGTCGCTCTTACGGGGATCAGCAGCTGCAATCCCCCGGTGGCCTGTACACCGTCGGGCGGTTCCTGAATGGTCTTCACAGCACCCCTCCGACTCCAAGACCTTGCGGAGCCCCGCTTTGACATCGTATTCAGGCTTCCACCCGGTCGCCGCCATCAGCTTGGCCGGGTCCGCGATCAAATGCCCGTCCCCGGCCCGCCGGCGTTCCGGGACTTGCCGGACGGCCAGCGGTTCGCCGCGGATGGTCTCCACGGCCCGCAGGACATCGGCGATCGTGGTCCCGGTACCCGTTCCGACGTTGAAGACGTCAAACCCACGTCCTCCCACGGCTGTGGCCAGGATGCCCTTCACGGTGTCGGTAACGAAGATGAGGTCCCGTTTCGGCCAGAGGTTGCCGAGCTCGATCGTCCCGCCCTCCCGAATGGCCGCCACGATCGCCGGGAGCACATGCGGGTTCGTCTCACGGGGCCCATAGGTGTTGAACAGCCGGGCGACAGCGGTTCGAACCTCCGGCCGGTCGGCGTGCAAGCGTGCCACGAGCTGCTCGCCGACCCACTTCGAGATACCGTAGATATCGCCCGGCCGAGGCGGCGCGGTCTCGGGCCAGGGTTCGTCGCCGAATCCGTAGATGGCGCCGCTCGAGGCGAACACAAATGTCCCCAGCGGCGCGGAACGAACCGCTCGTATCACGCTGTCGAGCCCCAGCACATTCACATCCAGGGCTTCCTGGGCGTGCGCGTTGCAGTAGGGGATGAAGTGAAGAGCCGCCATGTGGAACACCGCATCGGGACAGAAGTCGGCCACCGGCCCGAGATCGGTCGCACTCCGAATGTCGGCTTCAAGCACAGTCGCCCTACCGGTCGACATGGCGCGCTCCAGATGATCGCGCCTGCCGAGCCGGAAGTCGTCGACGACTAGCACGCTCGCCCCCGAGTCCAGCAGCGCCTCGACCAGGTGCGAGCCGATGAAGCCAGCCCCGCCCGTGACCAGTACGCGCTCCATCTAGCCCCGGGCTCCCGCCGAGCCCGCTATTGCTGGCGTCCGCCGATGAGGCGCTCGGTCCAGCGAAGATGAAGACCTGACCGCAAGGATCATCCAACGATCCTGCATGCCTGATAAACGAACCTCGAGCCGCGGAGCTTGCGCGGGTTCCAATCCACGAGCGCGTCGCCCACGGACATAGGCGCCAGTTCGCCGCGCCCCGATCACCACGAAGTTGGCTAAATTGCCGACTGCCATAGTTCGGTGCCCCCGGCGCGAAGGCGCTCGACGACTCGGCAGGCAGCGCGAGCAGACGCAGCCCGAGCCGGAGAAGACCTGCTCGAAGATTTCCTCCGTGGCTGGCTGCGTCTCCGTCTCGGCGAGAGCGCTGGGAATACCCCCCGGGGGTACGATATCGTGAGTGCGATGGAAGCCGCCGCGACGCGTCGCCAACACGACGACCACCACCACCATCATCACGATGGGCGACTACCCACTCCGGGGCGGGCCCTCGACGTTTTCGCGCTCAGCGCGACCCTTCACTGCCTGACCGGCTGCGCGATCGGCGAGGTCGCCGGCGTGGCGATCGGCACCGCGCTCGGTTGGTCCGATTTCACCACGATCGCGCTGGCCGTGGCGCTTGCCTTCCTCTTCGGCTACTCGCTGACCAGCCTTCCGCTGCTGCGGGCGGGGCTCGCCGTCGGCGCCGTGATCCCGATCGCGTTCGCGTCAGACACGTTGTCGATAGCCGTGATGGAGTTCGTCGACAACGCAATCATCCTCGTGATTCCCGGAGCAATGGAGGCGGGGCTCGACGCCCCCCTCTTCTGGGGCAGCCTCGCGGTGGCGCTTGTGCTCGCGGGGATCGTCGCGTTCCCGGTCAACCGCTGGCTCATTGCGCGGGGCAAGGGGCACGCCGCGGTGCACGAGACCGGCGTCCACGGCGGCCCGTCCCCGCGGCTCGTGGGGATCATCGTGGTGCTGGCGGCGGTGTTCGGCACCACCGTCCTCATCGTCGAGGCCTTCAACGGCTAAGGCGTCGCGCGGCGGCGGCTGCCCCGCCGCGACCCTTAGGCCAGGCCCTCGGCCTTGTACTCGCGCAGGAAGCCCTCGAACAGGCGGCGGTGGCCCTCCTCGTCGTGGAGGATGTCGATGACCATGTCCTGCGTCACGAGGTCCTTGTCGTCGCAGAACTCAACGATCTTGTTGTAGTGGTCGATCGCGCCGGTCTCGGCTTCGATCACGCCCTTGATCACGTGGACGACGTCCGTCTGGTGTTCCGGCGGCTGGAGATAGGCCTGCTCCGGCTGGAAGTCGAGTGAACCCGGGACCACGCCGTAGAGCTCCTTGATCCGCTGACCGAACCGACGCGCGTGGCCGAGCTCCTCCTGAATGTCCTCCTCGAGCGACTCGACGATCTCCTGGGCGCGCACACCGTCCGGGTTGATCGAGTTCGCGCTGTAGCTGATCACCGTCTCGATCTCCATCCAGTATGCCTTGGTGAGCATCTCGATCAGCTGGTCGCGCTCGCCGGCCATTTGCTCGCTGAGGATGCCGCGGTGTGGTGTCGTCGTCTCTGAAGCCATATCGATCTTCTACCTCCGTGCGCAGGTAGCCAAACTGGGTTCGATGACCACCGAATCGGAGCTCGAACGCTTCGAGCGCCCGCCCCGGTCGCTCTGGAATCGAATACTCGCAGAGCCGGATCGCGCGCCCGAGTACATCGCGCTGGCGGCCGCCGAGCGCTTCGGTCCGCAGGCCGAAGAGTGGGTCCGAGTCGCCGGTCCCGGCAACAGTCCGAAGAGGCTCGCGCGGATCGCCTACCGCAAACACGTCCGCCTCGCACGGCTGGAGGGAGGTCTCCTCGGTCTGGGCGGCGTGTTCACGGTAGCGCCCGACCTGGTGGCGCTGCTCTGGATTCAGAGCCGCATGACGTTCTACATCGCCGCCGCGTACGGCTACGACCCGCGTCACCCGATGCGCCCGGCCGAGCTCCTGGCCCTCCAGGGCATCTATGAAACTCCGGCGGAGGCCCGCCGGGCGCTCGACGGGGCCGGCAAGCGGCTGGCGGTCGCGGTGGCCGAGCGCGCGATCGTCGGCAGGGGCACGGAGAAGCTCCATCGCCGCCTCGCGAAGTACCTGCTTCGGCGCGTGGCCCACCACTACGGGGGCAAGCTCATCCCGCTCATCGGCGGTCCCCTCGGGGCGATCCAGAACGCCGGCGCGACGAAGGACCTCGGCAAGCTGGCCCTGGCCTACTACGGCGGGAAGTCGTAGCCGGCCCGGCCGGGTCTCAGGCCCGGCCGTAAACCGGGATGGCGGCGCCGCTCGTCGGGGATGAGTCCTCGGAGACGAGGAACCGCACCACCTTCGCGATCTCCTCGGGCGGCACCCACCGGGACCAGTCGGCGTCGGGTTGCGCAGCCCGGTTCGCCGGGGTGTCGATCACGCTTGGCAGGATCGCGTTGCAGCGGATGCCATCGTCGCGGTAGTCGGCGTCGAGCGCCTGGATGAACGCGAGCACCGCCGCCTTGCCGGTCACGTAACCGGCGGCGCCCCGGAACGGGCGCAGCGCGGGGCGCGCGGATACGCCGACGAAGGCGCCACGGCCGCTCTCCATCATGCGCGGCATCGCGGCACGGGCGAGCATGAACGCGGGCGTCAGGTTCAGCCGGATCACGCGCTCGAACTCCTGTGGGTCCGTCTCGTGGACGCGCGGACCGGCGCTGAAGCCGCCCACGAGATTCACCACGGCTTCGAGGTCGTGGACGGCCGCTACCGCCCGCTCGGCGGCGCCGGCGTCGAAGAGGTCGGCCTCCACGAGCTCGACCGCCAGGGACGAGAGCCGTTCGCGCTCCTTCGGGACGATCCAGGTGGCGACGACCGAGTAGCCGGTGTCGAGCAGCTCGCGCACGACCGCAGTGCCGAGGGCGCCGGTGCCGCCGGCGACGAGCACCGCCATCGCGTCAGGTGCTCACAGCGGGGGGCGACTCCATCTATGTGCAGGCTATCCCGTCCGACTCCCGTTTTACCTTCGCAGGCCCGATGGAGCAGACGACGCTCGCCCCACAGAAGTGCTTCGTGCGCGACCTGGTCGACGGCCAGGAGGTGGATGCCGTGTTCGTGGTGCGGGCGAGGAGTCGCCGCCAGAAGCGGACCGGCGAGCCCTTCCTCAAGCTGCAGCTGGGGGATGTCACAGGCTCGGTCGAGGCCGTGGTGTGGGACGGCGTCGACGAGCTCACCTCCGCGTGCGACATCGGCGCGGTGGTGCGGGTGGTCGGCCGCTATACGGTCGATGAGCGCTACGGCGGCGCGATCACCGTGCGAGTGCTCAGAGCTGCGCTCGACGATGAGTATTCGCTGGCCGACCTGGTGGAGGGCCCGCCCGTCGCGTACGAGCAGATGGCCGCCGACCTCGCCTCGCTCGTCGCCACCGTCCAGCGTCCCCACCTGCGCGAGCTGCTGCGCCGGTTGATCGGGTCCGCGAGCGAGACCGGCCGCGCCTGGCGCGAGGCGCCGGCCGCGAAGTACTACCACCAGGCCTACCGCCACGGGCTGCTCGAGCACTGCCTCGCGGTGGCGCAGGGCGTGAGCGCGCTGGCCGCCACCTTCCCCACCATCGACCGCGACATCGCGGTCACCGGCGCCCTCCTGCACGACATCGGCAAGGTCGAGGCGTACGCGTTTCGGAACGGCGCCATCGAGCTGACGGACGCCGGCAAGCTGCTCGGTGAGATCGCCCTCGGCTACTACATGGTCAGGCGCGAGATCGAGCGGATCGAGAGCTTTCCTGCCGACGACGCGGAGGCCCTGCTCCACATCGTTCTGAGCCACCACGGCAGGCTCGAGCACGGCAGTCCGGTCGTCCCGTGCACGCGTGAGGCGACACTCGTCCACTTCATCGACAACCTCGGCGGAAACCTGGGCAGCTTCGACCGCATCGAGAAAGCCCTAACGGACGGCGAGCGGTGGTCGGCGTTCGATCGCGGGTTGTCGACCTCCGCGTACTTCGCGCCGCGCGCTGAGCAGCCGCGCGAGGCGGCTTAACTGGAGCGGCGGAAGAGGCGCCTCAGCAGGCGCTGGATGGAGCGGATTAAAGCGGCCAGGGCGAGCCGGAGCCCCGAGACCGGCTTCGCCGCCTCGGTCACCGCGGCCTCGGCCTCGGCCGGCGTGGCTTCGAGCTGCTTCTGCAGGCAGTCGGCGAACCGTCCGACGAGCTGCGAGGAGACGTCGGCGACCATCCCCCGCCCGTACTGCGCCGCCGGGCCGCTCAGGCTCAGATCGGTCACGATGTCCACGCGGGTGCCGCCGTTCGTCGCCGCGAGCGACGACTCCACGGTGGCGCGCGCGGCGCCGCGCCCGCGGAGCTCGCGCCCCTTCGCCGACAGCGTCACCCGCCGCGCGGCCTCGTCGACCTGCTGGCGCGTTACGTCCGTCGCGAACTTGAGCGACACGGGTCCCAGCTTGACGGCGACGTCCGCCTTCCAGTTCGAGTCGTCGACGGTCTCCTTGAGCTCGGCGCCGGGCATGCATGGCACGACCCGGGGCACGTCGAGCAGCAGCTCCCAGGCCCGGTCGGGCGGCGCGGGGACCTCGAAGCTGTTCTCAAGTCGCACTGGCGCGCTCCTTTGCGGCAGCGTATCCCGTACCGCGCGCGGCATGTCGCCAGGCGACCAGCTGGGCGAGGATCGCCACCGCGATCTCCGCCGGCGTCGACGCGCCGAGGTCCAGCCCCGCCGGGCTGTGCACCCGCGCGAGCGACTCCTCGCGGGCCCCGGTCTCCCGCATGGCCGCGAGCACGCTCCGCGCCCGCCGCTCGCTGGCGACCAGACCCACGTAGTGGGCGTCGGTCCTCAGCGCCGCCGCAAGGGCCTCGTCGTCGCCGCGGCCCATGGACGCGACCACCACCGCGTCGGCGTCCGCCTCCACCCGGTCGGTCACCCGCCAACCGATGTCGCGCGCCAGCCGGGCAAGCGTACGCGCCGCGGGGCTGTCCCCGACCACGGCCAGGAGCGGTGCCGGGAGGCACGGCTCGATCAGCACCTCGACGGTCCCCTCCGAGGCGCAGTGGCTCTCGGCGGAGACGACGTCGTCCGGAACCTTCGCATCGTCCTCCCGTGGGCCGATTCGCACGAGTCGCGGCTCGCCCGCCGCGAGGGCCCGAAGCGCCTCGCGCACCACGACGTGCTCCGAGCAGGCGCCGCCCACCCAGCCCTCGAGCACACCGTCGCTCGTGACGAGCGCCCGGTCGCCCCGGCGGGTGGAGGCCGGGCGCACCACACGCGTCACCGTGGCGAGCGCGTACGGCTCGCGGCGGGCGGCGAGCCGCCCCGCGCGCACGAGAATCTCGGCCGGCGAGGTCACTCCGCGAGGCCCACCTCGGCGAGGGCCCGCCACACCTTGTCGGAGGTGAGCGGCATGTCGATGTTCCGCACCCCGGCGTGCGCCAGCGCGTCGATCACCGCGTTGACGTACGCGGCCGGCGAGCCGACCGTGGCCGACTCGCCGACCCCCTTGGCGCCCAGGGGATGATGGGGCGAGGGCGTGACCGTCTGGTCGATCTCGAAGGCGGGGGTCTCCCAGGACGTGGGCAGGAGGTAGTCCATGAAGTTGGACCCGATGCAGTTGCCCTCCTCGTCGAAGGTGATCAGCTCCATCGCCGCCATCCCGAATCCCTCGGTCAGCCCGCCCATGATCTGCCCCTCGACGATCATCGGGTTGATGCGCACGCCGCAGTCGTCGACCGCGACCACCTTCCGCACCTTCCACTCGCCCGTCCCGCGGTCGATCTCGACGACCACCAGGTAGGTGCCGAACGGAAACGTCAGGTTCGGCGGGTCGTAGTAGTTCACGGCCTCGAGACCCGCCTCCATGCCGTCGGGGTGGTCGGTGTAGGCCGCGAACGCGATCTCCTGGATCGACTTGGCCTTCTCCGGCGATCCCTTGACGTGGAAGCTCCCCCGATCCCACACGAGGTCATCGGGCGACGCCACGAGCAGGTGCGCGGCGATCTGCTTCGCCTTGTCGCGGACCTTCCGCGCCGCGACCGCGGTGGCCGCCCCGCCCGTCGGCGTGCTCCGCGAGGCGTAGGTGCCGAGGCCGTAGGGGGTGTTGTCCGTGTCGCCGTGCTGGACGGTGACGTCCTCGACGGGGATGCCGAGCTCCTCGGCGACGATCTGGGCGAACGTCGTCTCGTGCCCCTGGCCCTGCGTCTGCACCCCGAGCTTCAGGATCGCCTTCCCGGTGGGGTGCACCCGGAGCTCGGCTGAGTCGAACATCTTGATGCCGAGGATGTCGTAGTGGCGGCTCGGCCCGGCGCCCACCGCCTCCGTGAAGGTGGCGAGCCCGATGCCGAGCAGCCGGCCCTCCTCGCGCAGCCTGGCCTGCTCCTCGCGCAGCTCGCGATACCCGGCCCGCTCGAGCGCGAGGTTCATGGCGCGCTCATAGTCGCCCGAGTCGTAGACGAAGCCGGTCGCCGAGGTGTAGGGGAACTTGTCCGCCGGCACCAGGTTCTTCCGGCGCAGCTCGGCCGGGTCGACGCCGAGCTCGTAAGCGGCGTTCTGCACGAGCCGCTCGATCAGATAGGAGGCCTCGGTGACCCGGAAGGAGCAGCGATACGCGATTCCGCCCGGCGCCTTGTTCGTGTAGGCGCCGTCGGTGATCACGTGGGCGGCGGGCAGGTCGTACGAGCCGGTGACGATGTGGAACAGCCCCGCCTTCAGCTTCGTGGGCTGGGCGTCCGCGTAGGCATACCCCTGGTCCGACAGCATCCTGACGCGCAGGGCGAGCATGGTGCCGTCGTCGCGGAGCGCCAGGTCGCCGCTCATGTGGAAGTCGCGGGCGAAGCCCGTCGAGATCAGGTTGCCCGTGCGGTCCTCGACCCACTTGACCGGCCGGCCGAGGAGCAGCGAGGCCGCGATCGCCACCACGTAGCCCGGATAGACGGGGACCTTGTTCCCGAACCCGCCGCCGATGTCCGGCGAGATGATCTGGATGTTCTGCTCGGGCAGCCCCGCGACCATGGCGAACACCGTGCGGTGGGCGTGGGGCGCCTGCGAGGTCATGTAGACCGTCGCCTTGCCCGTGACCGAGTCGACGTCGGCCACGCAGCCGCAGCACTCGAGCGGCGCGGGGTGGCAGCGCGGGTAGTAGGTCTCGAGCGTGACGACCCGATCGGCCTCGGCGAACAGCCGGTCCGTCGCCTCCTTGTCCCCGGCCTCCCAGTGGTAGATGCGGTTGTCGGTCTTTCCCTCCTTGTCGTCGCGGATCAGCGGAGCGCCCTCCTCGAGCGCCTGCTGTGGGGTCGTCACGACGGGCAGCGGCTCGTAGTCGACGTCGATCAGCTCGAGGGCGTCGTGCGCCACGTAGGCGTTCTCCGCCACGACGCACGCCACCTCCTGACCCTGCATGCGGACCTTGTCGGTTGCCAGCACGGCCTGAGTGTCGCCGGAGAGGGTGGGCATCCAGGCGAGGTCGTGCTGGGCGAGAAGCTCACCGGTGACGACCGCCACGACGCCGGGGAGCGCCTCCGCCGCCGAGGCGTCGATGGAGTTGATGCGCGCGTGCGCGAACGGGCTCCGCAGCACGGCCATGTGAAGCATCCCGGGCAGGTTGACGTCGTC
>JACVRW010000059.1 GCA_014534235.1 Thermoleophilaceae bacterium
CCGCGATCGCTCGAGCGGCGGAGGAAACGCTTCGCTGCGGCGCGGCGGCGGTTCGGGCGATTCGGTCGGGCCCCTACGCCGGGTGGCGCTCCAGTGCGGCGCCGCCGTCGTAGAGCTTGATCACGCGGACGACGCCTGGCGGCGCCGCGTCGAGGCAGAGCTCGCAGAGGACGCACTCGTCGAGGTTCTCGTCGACGATCCCGACGCGGCCGCCGTCGGCGGCGAAGATGTCGACCGGGCAGGCCTCCTCGAGCCTGCGGGCCAGCTCGGCGTCCGAGCGCGCCGCCTCGGCCACCTCGACGCGGATGAAGACGCCGTCCATCAGACCGCCGCTCCGAGGCCCTGCCTCACAAGATCGGGGATCTGCGATATCTCGTCCGCCACCGTGATGCCCGCCGAGGTGAGCCGGGCGATCTTCTCGCTCGCGGTGTCCTCCTTGCCCTCCACGATCGTGCCGGCGTGGCCAAACGTCATGCCCGGCATCTCGTCCATGAAGCGGCCCGCCATGAAGGCCACGATGGGCAGCCGGCGCTCGCTCTCCTCGCGCACGTAGCGGGCGAGCTCCGCCTCCATGCGCCCTCCGGGCTCTGTGTATATGACTATCGCCTCCGTCTGGCCGTCGTGCTCGAACAGCGGCATGACCTCCGCGTAGGTCGAGCCGATGATCGCGTCGCCGCCGATCGAGACGGCGGTGGACTGGCCGAGCCCGGCCGCGGTTAGGGTGGACGACATCTCGGTGGTCATGCCGCCGGAGCGGGAGATAACGCCCACGGGGCCGGGCGTGTAGGCCTTGGCGGCGTCCTTTGCGGGACCGCCGATCCCGCCCATCTTGATCACGTCGGGGACGATGATCCCCAGGCAGTTCGGGCCGACGATGCGCGCGCCGCGCAGAGAGGCCAGCTCGACCATCTGGGCCACGTCGCCGCGCGGGATGCGCTCGGTCACGATCACGATGAGCTTGACGCCGTTCTCGATGGCCTCGAAGACGGCGTCCTTCGTGAACGCGGGGGGAACGGTGACGACCGAGCCGTCGATCGGACCGCCGTGGTGGCGGACCGCCTGCGCGACCGTGTCGAACACAGGGACGCCGTGGACGTCCCGACCGAGCCGGCCGGGCGTCACGCCGCCCACGATCTTGGCGCCGCGGCCGTAGTCGAGGCACTCGCGGGTGAGGTTTACGGCCTCGCGCCCGGTGATGCCTTGGACGATGAACGTGGTCTCGGCGTCGATCAGGATCGACATCAGGCGTCGCGCTGGCCGCCGATCTCCGCGGACGTCTGCCGCATGGCTGCTGGATCGGGGGGTGGGCCGGCGCCCTCGATCTTCTCCACCGCCCGTCGCGCCGCCTCGTGCATCGACACGGAGCGGTCGCAGTACTCGACGCCGTACCGCTCGAGGATCTTGAAGCCCTCGTCCTCCCAGGCGCCCGGGATCCGAAAGATCGCGATCTTCTCCGCGGGCTCGTAGCCGAGCTCGAGGCAGGCCTTGATCACGCCGCGGGCCACGATGTCCACCCGGGTGTTGGAGACGATCGACATCATCACCGCGATCTTGTCCACGCCCGGCTTCTGGAGCACGAGCTTCGCCAGGCCGCAGGCCTTGCGAACCGAGGGGTTGCCGCCGATCTCGCAGTAGTTGGCGGGCCGCCCGCCGTGCGCGCGGACGGCGTCGAACAGCGTGAGCGAGCCACCGCCTGCGCCGATCACGAGGCCGAGGTCGCCGTCGAACTCGGTGACGTTGCCGGCCACCCCGCGGTGGTCGATCGCGTCAACCTCCTCGCCGGCGAGCTCGAAGGCCGTGGGCTCCCGCGCCTGGCGCGTCTCGTCGTCGCGCACGCCCAGCTCGGCGAGGAGCGCCCGCTGGCGGGGGCGCGCCTCGTTCTCCATGTCCATGTGCGCGTCGAGCGCGACGAACGAGCCGTCCTCGAGCTCGCCGAGCGGGTTGACCTCGGCGAGGGTCATGTCGTGCTCGAGGAAGAGCCGCGCGAGGCGGGCGAGTATGGGCGTGATGCGCGTGAGCGAACGCCCCGTCACGCCGGTTTCGGCGATCGCCTCCTTGGCCAGGAAGTCGCTGAAGGGCTGGATCGTCGAGAGGTGGCGGCGCCCCACCTTCTCGGGCTGCTCCGCGGCCACCTGCTCGATGTCGATGCCGCCGACAGGGGAAAAGATCAACACGGGCCGCTTGCGCAGGCCGTCCCACACGACGCCGGCGTAGTACTCCTGCGTCACCTGCGCCTTCGGGTCGACCAGCACGCCGCGCGGCATGTGGCCGCCGATCTCGAGCGCCAGGATGGCCTCCGCGTGGTCGGCGGCCTCGTCCGGCGTGTCCGCGAACCTGACCCCGCCCGCCTTCATGCGGCCGCCGCTCAGCACCTGCGACTTGATGACGACCGGACCGCCGATGCGCTCGGCGATCTCGCGCGCCTCTTCGGCGGTCCGCGCGAGGGCGTAGTCCGTGACCGGGATGCCCGCACGCTTCACGATGGCGCGGCTCTCGTACTCGTAGAACCTCAAGGGCGGTAGGCCTCCGCGAGCTCGGGGTCGCGGCGGGCGAGCTGGTCGGCGAGGTCGACCATGACCTTGCACTGCTTCCAGGTCGCGTCGTCCTGCATCTTCCCGTCGATCATGTGCACGCCGCGTCCGTCCGGGATCGCCTCGATCACCTTCCTGGCGAAGCGGACCTCGTCGGGGTCGGGGGAGAAGACCCGCTTCGCGATGTCCACCTGCACCGGGTGCAGGGACCAGGCCCCGACGCAGCCGAGCAGGAACGCCGCCCGGAACTGCGCCTCGCAGCCGGCGGTGTCCGCGATGTCGCCGTACGGGCCGTAGAACGGGAGGAGGCCGGCGAACGTGCAGGCGTCCACCATGCGCGCGATCGAGTAGTGCCAGGGGTCCTGCTGGGCGGTGGCGCGGGGCGCCGCGGGATCGTCGAGATCGGGATCCTCTATCACCCGGTAGCCCGGGTGGCCGCCGCCGACGCGCGTGGTCTTCATGCGGCGGGCGGCGGCGAGGTCGGCGGGGCCGAAACTCATGCCCTGCATCCGCGGGCTCGCCGTGGCGATCTCCTCGAGGTTCACGACGCCCTCCGGGGTCTCGAGGATCGCGTGCACGAGGACGGGGCGGTCGAGGCCCGCGCGGGCCTCGAGCTGGGCGAGGAGGCGGTCGACGAAGTGGATGTCCCAAGGGCCCTCGACCTTTGGGACCATGACCACCTCGATGCGGTCGCCGATCTCGCCGACGACCCGCCTCAGGTCGTCCAGGACCCACGGGCTCTCGAGCGCGTTCACCCGGGTCCAGAGCGCGGTCTCGCCGAGGTCCATCTCCCGGCCGACCCGAATGAGGCCCTCGCGGGCCGCTTCCTTGCGGTCGACCGGCACGGCGTCCTCGAGGTTGCCGAGCAGGATGTCGACCTTGCCGGCAAGGTCGGGCGCCTTGGCGACCATCTTCTCGTTCGAGAAGTCCAGGAAGTGGATCATCCGCGACGGCTTGACGGGGATCTCGCGGACGGGCTCGGGAGCGCCGATGGCGAGCGGCCGGAAGAAGTCTCGGGGATTGCGCATCGGGCGGGCCAATCTAGCGCCAGTTAGCATTGCGCGCCGCATGGCAGACACCGAATCGCAGACGTTCGAGACCGGCCAGGCCGAGCGCGAGGCCTCGGGCGCGCGGCCGTACGGGCGCTACCTCGAGGAGTTCAAGGTCGGCGCGGTGTACAAGCACTGGCCCGCCAAGACCGTGACGGAGGCGGACGATCACCTGTTCTGTCTCCTCACGATGAACCACCACCCGCTGCACATCAACGACGTGTACGCCGCCGAGTCGCAGCAGAGGCGCAACGTGGTGGTGGGCCCGCTCGTGTACTCGCTCGCGCTCGGCATGTCCGTGGGCGACGTCTCGGGAAAGGCGATCGCGAACCTGGCGACGGAAGAGCTCTCCCACCCGGCGCCGGTCTTCCACGGCGACACGCTCTTCGCCGAGTCCGAGGTGCTCGACGTGCGACCCTCGGGCTCGAAGCCCGACCGCGGCGTGGTGAGGGTCCGCACGCGGGCGTACAAGCAGGATGGGACGCTCGTGGCCGAGTTCAAGCGCGCCGTGCTCGTGCCGCGGCGGTCGGCGTCCTAGGCGACGCCGCCCCGAAACGCTCGCTCCGCTAGAGCGAGCCGAGCTGCAGCACCCAGATCGCGGCCGGCCGGCCGCCGAAGCGGCCACGCGTCCAGCCCGCGCCGGCGTACCGCAAGCTCCGGCTGAGGACGAGCGCGCGGTGGCCGGGCGATCGCAGCCAGGAGCGCACCGCGGCCGCGTGACGCAGGGGCCGCGGGCCGACGTGGAGCGCGAGCGCCTCGCCCAGCATGCGGAACCGCCTGCTCGCCCCGATTCGCCGCCCATGCGCGAAGCGCTGCGAGCGCATCAGGCGCCTCGCGAAAGCCGACGCCGAGCGCTCGAGGCTCTCCGAGGCGCGGAGCGGCGCCAGACCGTGCCGCGCGCGGGCCTGGTTGACCTCGTCCAGGACCGGGTTCCCGTGGGCAGCCGGCGCCAGCGCGAGTGCCAGGACACCTCCGAGAAGCGCTCGCGTCCGCGACGTCAAGCGCTCCAGGTTAGGCTGCCCGGCACGGTGGCCGCCGCCGCCGGCCTTCGCGGCCCATGCGAAGGCTTCTCGGCGGCGGCGGCTTACCGGCGCGCAGGCCCGGCGTCCATTGCGGACGCCGGGCCTGAGGAGGGCGCGCCGGCCGCTCTCCCGGCCGCTGGCCAGGCTGCCGGGATGAGCGCCGTTCGTGCTGTTGCTTGGCTCGTCCGGCGAGGCGGCGGCGCCCGTGGAGGGTGCCGGGCGCGGAGGTGGCGGCCGCGGCGCCGGTCCCGAGAGTCGCAAGCGCCAGCACGGTGGCCAGACTGTGGCGCGGAATCGGGGTTGGGGAATGCGGCGGCTCCTTTGGCAGCTGGGCGGTCTTCGAGAGACCCCTGGCTTTGCGGCCCCGCCTCGCGGCGGGTGTGCCTTTTTTCCGGAGACGCGTACCTTACGCCCCCGCGCCGATCCGTGCCACTTCGGCGCCGCCGCCTCGGTCCGGGCGAGGACTACGGGAGCATGTCCCAGGCGGAGGCGGTTAGCGTCTCAACCGGTAGCGTCGCGCTCCAGGCTCGATGCGCATCCTGTTGAAGGTCCTCTACTGGCTCGCCGTGCTGGCGGTCTCGCTCGCGCTGGTGGTGGGCCTGATCCTCTGGTTCGAGTCGCGGGACGAGTCGGACATCGACGGCGCGGGACCGGTCCTGCGAGTGATCACGTCAGCCTGACCCGCGACGGCTCGCGCCGCACTACCCGCGCGAACACGATGACGCGCTGCGCGGCGCTGTACAGCGGATGGCATGCGCTCAGGACCAGCCGGTCGTGGCGCACCTTGCGCAGGACGGAGAGGTCCGAGTCGTCGACGATCTTGATGCGCTCGACGCGGTAGACGTAGCGCCCGTACGGCAGGTCGATCCATATCACCTGGCCGCGCTCCAGCTTGTCGATGTCGCGGAAGGGGGCGCCGTAGGTCGTGCGGTGTCCGGCGATCGCGGCCGTCCCCCGCTCGCCGGGCAGCGGGGTGTCGGGATAGTGGCCGGGTCCCTTTCGCAGGTTGGCGGTGTCGGTGCCCTCCACGACGTAGTCCTTGACGCCGATCGCCGGGACCCCGAGGCGGCCGATCGCATCGCCCGGCAACGGCTTCTTGCGAAGGACGCGCGGGGGTGGCTCTGCCAGCTGCTCCTCGAGCTTCGACTGCTGACGCTCCGCCACGAGCGCGGAGACGGGCTCCTCCCAGAGCAGCGTCGCCGCCGCATCGGCAATCAGGAGCACTCCGCTGACGACCATCACGGACGCCACGAAGCGCAGGACCGCTGGCATGGAGCGCAGTCTAGGGCGGCCGGATACGCTTACCCGCCCCTGGAACGAAGGAGACGGCGACCGACGTGAGGCAAACCGCCCCTGCCCCGACCACCAATCGCAAGCTGCTCGCGTGGGTCGAGGAGGTGGCGGAGCTCACCCAGCCGGACTGGATCCACTGGTGTGACGGATCGGCCGAGGAGTACGACGATCTCTGCCGCCAGCTGGTCGAGGCCGGCACGTTCGAGCGGCTGGAGGACGCCAAGCGGCCGAGCTCATACCTCGCGCGCTCTGACCCGGGCGACGTGGCCCGGGTCGAGGACCGGACCTTCATCTGCTCGGAGCGCGAGGACGACGCCGGCCCGACCAACAACTGGCGCGAGCCGCACGAGATACGCGAAACGCTCACCGGCCTCTTCCGCGGCTCTATGCAGGGCCGCACGATGTACGTGGTGCCGTTCTCGATGGGCCCGCTCGGCTCGCGGATCGCGCACATCGGGGTCCAGCTGAGCGACTCCGCCTACGTGGCCGTCTCCATGCGGATCATGACCCGGATGGGTCGCGGTGCGCTCGACGTACTCGGGGAGGAGGGCGAGTTCGTGCCGTGCCTCCACTCGGTTGGAATGCCGCTGGAGGACGACGTGGAGGACGTGCCCTGGCCCTGCAACCCGGACAACAAGTACATCGTGCACTTCCCTGAGACGCGCGAGATCTGGTCGTTCGGCTCGGGCTACGGCGGCAACGCCCTGCTCGGCAAGAAGTGCTTTGCGCTCCGGATCGCCTCGGTCATGGCGCGCGATGAGGGCTGGCTCGCCGAGCACACGTTGATTCTCAAGCTCACGTCGCCGGAGGGCAGGGTCAAGCACGTCGCGGGCGCGTTCCCGTCGGCGTCCGGGAAGACGAACCTGGCCATGCTGATCCCCACGCTCGAGGGCTGGAGCGTCGAGACCATCGGCGACGACATCGCCTGGATGAAGTTCGGCGACGACGGGCGCCTGAACGCGATCAACCCCGAGTCCGGATTCTTCGGGGTGGCGCCCGGGACCAGCGAGAAGACGAACCCGAACGCGATGGCGATGGTCCGCGAGAACACGATCTTCACGAACTGCGCACGGACCGACGACGGCGACGTCTGGTGGGAGGGGATGACGGAGGAGCCGCCGCAGCACGCGATCGACTGGGAGGGAGGCGACTGGACGCCGGCGTCGGAGCGTCCCGCCGCCCACCCGAACGCACGGTTCACGGTGCCCGCCACGCAGTGCCCCTCGATCTCCTCCGACTGGGACGACCCCGCGGGCGTGCCGATCGACGCGTTCCTGTTCGGTGGGCGCCGCGCGACGGTCGTGCCGCTCGTGCACGAGGCCTTCGACTGGGAGCACGGGACCTTCCTCGGCGCGATCATGGGCTCGGAGAAGACCGCGGCGGCGGCGGGGAACCTCGGCGAGCTGCGCTTCGACCCGATGGCGATGCTTCCGTTCTGCGGCTACCACATGGGCGACTACTTCGCGCATTGGCTGCGGATCGGGCGCCGGGAGGGCGCGCGCCTGCCGAAGGTCTTCATCGTCAACTGGTTCCGCAAGGGCGACGACCGCCGCTACCTCTGGCCCGGGTTCGGCGACAACAGCCGGGTGCTGGCCTGGGTGTTCCGCCGCTGCGACGACGAGGCGGAGGCGGTCGAGACGCCGATCGGGCTGGTCCCCGCGCCGGGCGCGATCGACACCACCGGGCTCGACCTCAGTGAGGATGACCTGGCGGCGTTGCTCAGGGTGGACCCGGACGAGTGGCGGACCCAGTTGCCGCAGGTGCGCCAGCACTTCGCCCAGTTCGGCGACCGGCTCCCGGACGAGCTGCGCGCGCAACTCGACGCGCTCGAGGAGCGTCTGGGTTAGACCACACCCAGCTCGCGGCGCTCCGGGCGGTCGGCCGCCAGCGCCGCGACGTCCACGAACGGCTCTCGCTTCAGGTAGAGGTCGCGGACGATCTCCCCCGCGGCCGGCGCCTGCTGGAAGCCATGGCCCGAGAAGCCGGTGGCGTAGAGGAAGCGGCCCGGGGTGCGGGCCTCGCCGATCAGGGCGTTATGGTCGGGGCTCATCTCGTACAGGCCGGACCAGCCGCCGGCGATCGGCGCGTCGAGCAGCGCCGGCGCCCGCCTCGCGATCACAGGCGTGGCCCGCTCGAGCCACTCGTCGTGGAGCTCGCAGACGTCGTTCGTGCCGAACAGGAGCCCGGGGCCCTCGCGGTGGAAGTAGAAGCCGGTCTCGAAGTCGATCGTCATCGGGATCCGGTCCGGCACCCCCTCCATCGGCCCGGTGTAGGCGATGCGCCTGCGCTCCGGCCGGACCGGCAGGCGCACGCCGACCTGCTCCCCGAGCGCTGCCGACCAGACGCCGGCGGCACAGATCACCGTGTCCGCCGTGACGCGTCCGCCGCTCGTCTCGGCGCCGGTGATCCGGCCCCCGCCCGCCTCGATCCGCGTGACCTCCCGCCCGGTGGCGATCCGCGCGCCGTGGCCGCGCGCGCCGGCGGCATAGCCCTGGACGAGGGCGTCGGGCGAGCAGTGGCCGGCGAGCGGGCAGAAGGCGGCCGCACGGACGCCCTCGAGTCCCGCGAGCGGCGAGAGGCTCGCCGCCTCGTCGAGGTCGACCATCCGGCTGGGCACGCCGAGCGCGTTCTGCATCCGGACCGCCCGCTCGAACTCCTCCACGTCGCGCCGGCGCGTGAGCAGGAAGAGGTAGCCCACGCGGTGTAGGTCGATCTGCCCGCCGGGCCGCTCGGCGAAGGTATGCAGGCGCTCCAGGCTGCGCAGCCCGATCCGCACGTTCAGCTCGTCGGAGAACATGGCCCGCACTCCGCCCGCGCCCTTGCTCGTGGAGCCCGATCCGAGCTCGCCGCGCTCGCACAGGAGGACGTCCACGCCGGCCTCGGCCAGGTGGAAGGCGATGCTCGCGCCCACGGCGCCTCCCCCGGCGATCAGGACCTCCGCGCGCTCCATGGCACGGCTACGCTACGGCACATGAGCATCACGGGTACGAGGACGGTGGCATCGATCATCGCCGGCGAGCCGCGCGAGAACGGCCGGCGGGTCGAGTCGCGAAACCCGGCGAACCTCGAGGAGGTGGTCTGCGAGGCGCTGCTGGCGGATGCTGGTGACTTCGTGGACGCCTGCCGCGCGGCCAGGGCCGCTCAGGGCGAGTGGGCCGACGTGCCGGCGCCCGTGCGCGGGCGGGCGATCGCGCAGATTGGGCGGCTCGTGGAGGAGAACAAAGAGGCGCTCGCCCGCCTCGTCACCCGGGAGATCGGGAAGCCCTACCCCGAGTCGCTCGGGGAGGTCCAGGAGATCATCGACACCTGCGACTTCTTCCTGTCCGAGGGCCGGCGGCTGTACGGCATGACCGTCCCGAGCGAGATGCCGGACAAGCAGCTCTTCACCTTCCGCGTACCGGTGGGCGTGGCGGCGATCATCACGGCCGGCAACTTCCCGGTGGCGGTGCCGTCCTGGTACCTCGTGCCGGCGCTGCTGTGCGGGAACGCGGTGGTGTGGAAGCCGGCGGAGTACGCACCGGCGGTCGGGGAGTCGCTCGCGCAGCTGTTCCTCCATGCCGGGCTGCCGGAGGGAGTGTTCAACCTCGTCCAGTGCGACGGTCCGACGGCGTTCGAGGGGCTCGAGCGCGCGCTCGACGAAAAGCTCGTGGACAAGGTCGGCTTCACCGGGTCGTCGGCGGTCGGCTCGCGGATCGGCGAGCTGTGCGGACGCCACGTGCAAAATCCCTGCCTCGAGCTCGGCGGTAAGAACCCCCTCGTCGTTATGCCGGACGTCGACCTCGACCTTGCGGTCGAGGGCGCGCTGTTCAGCGGGTTCGGGACGGCCGGACAGCGCTGCACGTCGCTCGGCACCGCCATCGTCCACGAGTCCGTGCACGACGAGTTCTTGCGCCGCTTCACCCGGGCGGTGGAGGAGGCGCCGATCGGCGACCCGTTCGAGGAGGTTCTCTACGGGCCGATGATCCACGAGCGCTTCCACGAGCGCTTCCTCGGATGGCTCGAGCTGATCCACGACCACCACTCGGTCTCGGGATCCACCGGGACCGGGCGGATCACATCGGACAACCCCCGCCCCCGCTTCGTCGGCGATGCCGACGCCGGACTCTATTGCCACCCGACGATCGTCGACGGGGTGACGCCCGAGGACGAGATCTACCGCACCGAGACGTTCGGCCCGATCGTCGGCGTGGCGTCGTTCGGAGACCTCGATGAGGCGGTCGCGCTCGCAAACGGTCACGGTCACGGGCTGTCGGCCGCGATCTACACGAACGACCCGCGATCCGCCTTCCGGTTCCGCCAGCGTGTGAGCGCGGGCATGCTCTCGGTCAACAACTCGACGAGCGGCGCCGAGGCCCACCTGCCCTTCGGCGGCAACGGGAAGTCCGGCAACGGGAGCCGCCTGTCGGGCGTGTGGGTGCTCGACCAGTTCACGCGCTGGCAGTCCGTCAACTGGGACTACGCGGGGAGGCTCCAGAAGGCGCAGATGGACGTGGCCGAGATCCTGGGGGACCACGGCTACAGGCTCGCCTGGGACTGACGCCTACCCGCGGCGCGTTACTTAGCGGGTGACTCCAACGCCGCGCTGCGAACCGCGCGCTGCGCGTCGCCGCGGTCGAGGCCGGCCGCCCTGAGGAGATCCACCGCCGTCATGCGGACCTGACCGACGATGTTGAGCGCCGAGAGGTTGGAGGTCTCGTCGAGCACGGCGTTGGCCAGCGCGGCGGCGCGGGTGGCGGCGCTCCGCGCCGGCTCGCCGTCGCCGCCCTCGAGGTAGCCGCCGAGGGCCCGCGCCGACTCGGCGAGCGCGCTGATCGCGTCCACCGCCTCGGGCGGCACCGCATCGTCCAGGCTGATCGCGCGGGTGACGCCGCGAGCGAGCCCGCGCACGTTCTCGACGGCCAGTCCCAGCTCGCCGGCCGCGACCGCGTAACGCTCGAGCTCCCGGAGGGCGCCCCGGCGGCCGGGCCTGAGGCGCGCGGCTTCGCCTGCAGCATCGAGCGCGTCGGTCATGGCATCGTGGCGGGCGTCGACCTCGCCGACGGCCGCCACGGCGGCGTCCGCCGCCGCGGCGTCCCGGCTCACGAGGGCGCGGGCGATCTCCCCGAGCGTGGCGGCCAGCCGGTCGAGCAGCGGCGCGGTGCGCTCGCCGACGAGCCGCAGCGGGTGAACCGGCAGCAGCAGCGACCCCACGACCAGGGCGACGCCGGCGCCCGCCAGAGCGTCGACGAAGCGGTTGAAGTCCCATCCCCCCTCGGGTGGCTGCAAGGTGGCGACGAACGCCGCGGAGACACCGGCCTGGGAGGCCAGCAGCGGGCCGCCACCGACGAGGGTGGCGCCGAGCATCGCCAGGCCGGTGACAACGGCGACCTGCCAGGTGCCCGCGCCGATCAGCGCCACGAGGGCGTCGGCGACGGCAATGCCGACCGCCACGCCGATCGCGATCTCCACCGCCCGCCGCCGCCGCTCGCCCACGGTTAGGCCGAGCGTGACCAGGGCGGCGATCGGGGCGAAGAACGGCCGCTCGTGGCCGATCACCTCGGTCGCGACGAGCCAGGCGAGCGCGGCCGCGACGGAAGACTGCAGGATCGGGCGCCCCGTAGCGATGAGCCGCTCGCGGCGGCTGCGGATTCCGGCGCGCGAGGCCTCGGCTGCCTGCTCGAGCAGGTCGGTGCGCCGGCCGAAGCGGCGAAGCGGCTCGTCGCTCATCGCCGGTACCAGCGGGGAGAGACGTTCGGAGGCGGCCGGAGCTGCGCCCGCGCCACCAGCACGGTCGGCTCACGCCGGCCCACGTGCCCCTTCAGCGCCACGGCGAAGTGCTTGCCGAGGCCGTCGACCGAATCGGCCCGGACCCCGAACGACGCCGCCATCGCCACGAAGTCGGGCGTCTCGAGGTCCACGCCCGCGCGCGGGTCGCCGCGCTCGTCCTGGTCGAACCGGAGCATGCCGTACCCGCCGTCGTCGACGACCACGGCGGTCAGGGGGATCCGCTCCTGCCTCGCGGTGGCGAGCTCGCCGCAGGCGTACAGGAAGCCGCCGTCGCCGGAGACGCTCACGACCGGCCCGTCGCGCGCCAGCGCGGCGCCGAGCGCGTGCGGGAACGCGCACCCGAGCGTCCCCCAGCCGAGCGGGTAGGAGAGCTTGCGCGGCGCAGGCGTGCGGTGAAAGCCGCCGAGCCAGTAGCCCGGGATGCACATGTCGCACACGAGGACCGTGTCCGGCGGCAGCGCACGCTCGATCGCGGTGAGGAATGCAACCGCGTCCGGGTCGCTTCCGGCGAGCTCCTCGCGGACGCGGGCGCGCAGGTCGCGCAGGCGGCGGGCGAGCGAGTCGAGGCCGCCGCGCTCTCCGAGCCGCTCGGCGAGCGCGTTCGCGGCGCGGCCGGCATCCGCCTCCAGCACGACATCGGGCAGGTAGTTCTTCGAGGCGTCGCCGGCGTCGACGTTGATCGCGACCAGGTGGGGCGGCTGGGGCATCTTCCAGCCCTGGGTCATCATGGCGTCGAGGTCGCTGCCGACGGCGACGACCACGTCCGCCTCGTCCCACAGCGCCCCGACGTCCCGCACGTGGGGAGGGGCGTCCACGAGGCACGGATGGTCGGGCGGCAGCAGACCGCGCGCCGAGTACGTGAGGATCACGGGGGCGACCAGCCGCTCGGCGAGACGCGCGACGGCCTCCCCGGCGCCGGACTGGAGCGCGCCGCCACCCGCCCACACGAGCGGCCGGCGGGAGCGGTCGAGCACCTCGACCGCATGGGTCAGCCGGTCCTCCGGGAGCGTGCGCGGCGGCTGCACCTGGACCCCGGGCCGTACGTGCTCGGGCCCCGCCCCGGGTCCACCGCCCGCGTCGGCGGCCAGGAGGTCGGTCGGAACCTCGACGTAGACGGGTCGCGACGGCGCGGCGAGGGCGGTGCGCGCCGCCTCCGCCACCGCCGGTCCCACCTCTGCGGCCCGGTGCACCCGGACGGCGTCCTTGACCACCGGCACGAACATGGCCGCCTGGTCGGTCGCCTCGTGCAGGGCGCCGCGCCAGACGCCGGGGCGGCGGAGCTTCGTCGCGATGTCGGTGGCTATCACGAGCACGGGCTGGCGCGAGGCCCAGGCCTCGCCGACCGCGGCGAGCGTGTTCGCGGCTCCCGGACCCGTGGTCGTGAGCGCCACGCCGAGCCGGCCGCTGGTGCGGGCGAAGCCATCGGCCGCGTAGGCGGCCGTCTGCTCGTGGCGCACGCCTACGAGCCGGATGGGGGAGGCGTTCAGCTCCCGCCACAGCGCGAGGTTGTGCACGCCCGGCAGCCCGAACGCGACCCGGACGCCGGCGTCCTCGAGCGCCGCCACGGCCGCCCGCGCCCCTGTCAGGATGGCGCTCGATGGCGAGCTCATCCGAAGGCGCTCCTCTGGCCGGCGTTCGGGTCGCCGACCTCTCGCGCGTGCTGGCCGGCCCGTACTGCACGATGGTCCTGGCCGATCTCGGGGCGGACGTGGTCAAGGTCGAGCGTCCCCAGGGCGGCGACGAGACGCGGGCCTGGGGGCCGCCCTTCGCCGGCGGCGAGGCCGCCTACTACCTGTCCGTCAACCGCGGCAAGCGGAGCTGTGCCGTCGACCTCTCGCAGCCGGAGGGGAGGCAGCTCGCGCTCGACCTCTGCGCGCGCGCGGACGCCGTCGTCGAGAACTTCAAGCTGGGGGGCGCCGAGAGGCTCGGGGTGGGATACGAGCAGGTGCGCGAGCGAAATCCGCGCGTCGTGTACTGCTCGATCAGCGGGTTCGGTTCGGTGCGAGAGCCGAAGGGTCGGCCGGGCTACGACTTCATCGCGCAGGCCGAGACGGGACTCATGTCGATCACCGGCCCGGAGGAGGGCCCACCCTTCAAGGTGGGCGTCGCCCTCGTGGACGTCCTGGCCGGCCTCCATGCGACAGCGGCGATCCTCGCCGCGCTCTACCGCGGCGAGGGTGCCCGCATCGAGGTGCCGCTCCTCGACAGCGGCCTCGCCGGCCTCGTCAACGTCGCCCAGAACGCGGTGGTCACGGGCAGGGAGCCTGAGCGGCACGGAAACGCCCACCCCAACATCGTGCCGTACCAGGACTTCGAGACCGCGTCCGGGCGGATCGCGATCGCCGCTGGAAACGACGGCCTCTTCCGCGCGCTGTGCGCCGCGATCGGTCGCGACGACCTGCCCGCCGACGAGCGCTTCGCCAGCAACGCGGCCCGGGTGGAGCATCGGCGCCAGCTGATCCCGGAGCTCCAGGAGCGCCTGCGCGATCGGCCGGCCGACGAGTGGGTCGAGCGCCTCGACGCGGCCGGGGTGCCGGTCGGGAAGGTGCGCTCAGTGCCCGACGCGCTCGCGGCCGCCGCCGCGGCGGGCCGCGCCGCCACCGTTCGCGTGGACCACCCGACCGCCGGACCGCTCGATCTCGTGGCCTCGCCGATCTGGGGTGCGACGACCTCCGACGCGTCGCCGCCGCCGCTCCTGGGCGAGCACACCGCGCAGGTGCTCCGCGAGCTCGGTCGCTCCGAGGAGGAGGTCGAGAGGCTCGCGGCGCGCGGGGTAGTGGCGCTGGCGGAGTGAGCCAGGGGACCGGCGGCGAGCCGGGGAAGGCGGCGGACCGCAGGCCCGCCGCCGCCTCCGCAGAACGCGACCGAGGCGCGCGGGAGCGTGCCCCTCTCGTGCACAAACGCAACCGCGAATGGAGGCCGGAGGTTGCGCGAACCTAGTGCGGTTCGTCCGGGCTCGACGCGGGCGGACGCGACTCCTCGGCGAGGGACGTGATCGTGAGCATGCCCCGGGAGGCCTGCCCCATGACCTCGTTGGCCTCATCGGCGGAGCGCGCGTAGAGCTCCACGAGCATATGAATCACGATGCGGTCTTCCTCGTGCTTGTGGAAGCGCACGTGGGTGAAGAACTCGCGCGTGCCGTGATCGCCAAAGGCGGCGAACGCGAGTGATTCAGCCGCGTCTGGACCCGAGCACGACTCGACCTGATCGGCCTCGACCGTCACCGTGCACGAGGCCACCCACGGCGTCCCCGTGACCATGCGCTCCCACCGGTCCTCGACCGGCTCGATACGTGACACGCGCCGCCCGTTCTCCTCGTAGAAGGCCAGACTGAGATGCGGCTGGTCGTGCAGGCAGTCGAGGCACTGGACGACCGCCTCCTGCACCTCCTCGACCGGGTCCACCGCCTCGCCGGTGTCGGCGTCGACCTTCAGGACGCCCTCGTAGTGGAGCTGGACCTCGAGGTTCTGCGACCAGCAGCGATAGCAGCGAAGCCAGCTCGAGTGGGTGCCGACCGATTCCTGAGCGGATCCCTCCATGTGCCCATTATGGCTACGACGCCGTTCTTCACCCCCCGCCGCCTACCTGCCTGCGTGCTGGTGCGGCCGCCTAGAACAGCACGGAGTGCACGCTCGTCACCCAGAGCGAAAGGATGGCCACCGCGCCGCCCCCCACCTGGAGCGCCACACGGCTGCGGCCGTGCGAGTCGTGCCACCACGCCAGCCAAACGAGCACGACGCCGACGAGCGTCAGCGCGAACTGACCGAGCTCGTACCACCAGCCGTCCTCGTCCGCCACGACGGCGGCGGACCCAAACCACGCCAGCGTCACGAAGAACGCCGAGTTGAACAGAAGGATCTCGTTGAGCTCCTGTCGCGTCCGCGGTCCGCTCATCACCCCAAGTGTGGCACCGTTCGCAACTCGGGCGGCCTACCGCCTAAGCAAGAGATAGACGAGCGCAATCGCAAGCGCTATCTGCCCGACGCCGAGCGCCACCCCGAGATTGGCCGCCCCGGCCAGCCCGGCCGCTAGGACGGCCACCGCGAACACGGCCGCGAGAAGCAGCACCTGCGCCCGAAAGCTCGAGCCGGCACGGTCTGCCGACGCTCCACGGGGTCCGCCCCCGCCCCGCTCCGCCTGCCCCGGCCGGCCGGGGCGGCGCCCGGCCGGCTCGGTCCCGTCGGGCCCGCCGCGCCCGGGCTCGGCCGGACGCCGGGCGCCTTTCTCGGCGGCACGCGGCCGACCGGCATCGGGTTGCTGCTCGCGAAGCCGGCGCCCGTCCCGCGTCTGTCGTCGCCGTTCGCGCCGGCTCATTGCCTCGCCCGGCGCTCGAGCGCGGCCACGAGCGTGTTCACGTCCGCGGCCTCGTCCTGGTGAGCGAGGAACCGCTCCGCCTCTCGGCGGCCGCCCAGCGAGCGGAGGGCGCGCTCCCCGTGTTCCGCCGTGAACTCCCTCAGGGCCGAGGCGCGCCGGGACCGCGGCCGGCGATCATCGATGTCGAGGCGCTCGCGGTGGGCATCGAGCTCGTCGGCCAGCTCCTCGATGCCGCTTGGCGGCGGCATCGACGAGACGAGGACGACCGGCACGCTTGAGGAGCCGATCGCAGCGAGCGCCTGGGCTAAGTCACGGCGCGCCCGCTCGGCCGGCGAACCGAGATCGGCCTTGGTCACAACGAGCACGTCCGGCACCTCCATGATCCCTGCCTTGAGGAACTGAAGCACGTCCCCGGAGGCGGGCTGCACCACGAGCGCCACCGTGTCGCACACGTCCGCTACGTCGGTCTCGGACTGCCCCACGCCGACCGTCTCGACCACTACCAGGTCGAACGCGGCGGCGAGCGCCTCCACCGCCTCGCGGGTGGACGGCGCAAGACCACCGAGCCGCCCGGCGGCCGCCGTTGAGCGGATCAGTACGGCGTCATCCTTCGGGTCGTGCTCGATGCGGACGCGGTCACCGAGCAGCGAGCCGCCGGAGCGCCTCGACGAGGGGTCGACCGCCAGCACCGCGACGCTGCGCCCCTGCCGGCGCCAGACGGGGAGCAGCGCCGAGAGCAGGGTCGACTTCCCTACGCCGGGCGGGCCGGTGACCCCCACGAGGTGTGCCGGCGCCTCGCCGCCCAAGGCGGTCGGTGAGGCGTGGGCGAGCAGCCGGCCGGCCCGTTCGCGGGCTCCCGGCGAGCGATTCTCGATCAGGTTGAGCGCCGCCGGAGCGGCCGACCGATCACGCCGCCGCAGGCGGCGCCCCAGCTCTGCCGGGTCGTCGACCGACATCGAAGAGGCAGGCCCCGACTCCCGAGCTGGATCGCCGGTGGACATGGCGGCGGACGCTAGCGCGCACCGCCCAACGAGCGGCGCGGGCGCGCGGCACCGTCGGATCCGGGATCGGCCCGGCCGACAGCGCAACGGCCGCCCGCAGGCGGCGCGTGCTGTCGGGGAGCCACGGCCGGCCGAGCGACCGCAGCCGCGCGCCGGCGACCTCCGGCCGGCGTGAAGCGCCCGCGACCGCACGACCAAGGGCGGGGCCGCCCGATACGCCGGACTACGGCGGCGCCCCCTAGCGCGCGGCTCGCCGCGCCAGTATCGCTGCGACCGTATCCGCGACCCACGCCGGCCCGATGGTCAGCTGCCGCCAGGTGAAGCGCAGCGGCTCGTACCCGGCCCGCTTCAGGCGCTGGTCACGGAGGCGGTCACGCTCGAAGGCCTGACGGGTGCCGTGGGACGCGAATCCGTCCGTCTCGATCACTGGCGTCCGCGTGCGACCCGGTCCCGTACCGCACTGGCGGACAGCCCGAGCGCCTTGAGCACGAGGGCGATCGTCCCATGCTGGCGCTCCGCGATCACCGCGATCCACGCATCCGGAGGGGGTCCGTTACGGAGCGTCGGATATACCGACGGAACGTGTCGGACCCCCTTCATGCCCGCGCAGCATGCCGGGCCAACACGG
>JACVRW010000053.1 GCA_014534235.1 Thermoleophilaceae bacterium
CGTCTCGTTGACGACCATGCCGCCGTCGACCTTCAGGGACTCGAGCTCGACGCCGGAGTCCGCGTTCATCGCGTCGGCCACCTCTCGGCTCTGGAACGCCGTCGACTCGAGCGCAGCCCGCGCGATGTGCCCGTTGTTGACGAAACGGGTCAGGCCGGCGACCACGCCACGGGCGTTGGCCTTCCAGTACGGCGCGAACAGCCCCGAGAAGGCGGGCACGATGTAGGTGCCGCCGTTGTCCTCGACGGTCTTCGCCAGGTCCTCCACCTCGCCCGACGAGCGGATCATCTTGAGGTTGTCCCGCAGCCACTGAACGAGGGCGCCGGTGATGGCGATCGAGCCCTCGAGGCAATACACCGGAGCGTCGTCGCCGATCTTGTAGCCGACCGTCGTGATCAGCCCGTTCTTCGACTGGACCGCCTCGTTCCCCGTGTTCAGGAGGAGGAAGTTGCCGGTGCCGTACGTGTTCTTGGCCTCGCCGACCGAGAAGCAGGTCTGGCCGAACGTCGCCGCCTGCTGATCGCCGAGGTCGCCCGCCACCCCTACGCCCGCGAACCCGCCGGTCTTGACCTCCCCGTACTCGCCGCTAGATGGCCGAATCTCGGGGAGCATCGCGCGCGGCACGCCGATCGCGTCGAGCAGCTCGTCGTCCCAGTCGAGCGTCTCGAGGTTCATCAGCATCGTCCGGCTGGCGTTACTCGGGTCGGTGACGTGCAGGCCACCGTCCGTCCCGCCGGTCAGGTTCCAGATGCACCAGGTGTCGGTGTTGCCGAAGATCAGGTCGCCGGCGTCGGCCCGTTCCTGGGCTCCGTCCACGTTGTCGAGGATCCACCGGATCTTCGGCCCCGAGAAGTAGGTCGCGATGGGCAGGCCGTTCTTCTCCCGGAAGCGATCCTGGCCGCCGTCCTGCGACAGCTCCTCACAGATCTTGTCCGTGCGCGTGTCCTGCCAGACGACCGCGTTGTAGACCGGCTCGCCCGTGTTGCGGTCCCAGACCACGGTGGTCTCACGCTGGTTCGTGATGCCGATCGCCGCAATGTCGCCGGCGCCCGCGCCGACCTTCTCGAGCGCTCCGTCCATCACCTCCCGCGACCGTTGCCAGATCTCGTTCGGGTCGTGCTCGACCCAGCCAGGCTTCGGATAGATCTGCTCGTGCTCGAGCTGCTCGACCGCGGCCACCTGCCCGCCGTGATCGAAGATCATGCAGCGCGTGCTGGTGGTTCCCTGGTCAAGCGCTGCGGCGTACTCCGCCATTCCTTTTCTCTCCTTTCACCCTCCAAGCGCCTCGGCGGCGCTCCTGTATAGGTAGTAGGTGGAGGTGGCGCCCGGGTCCTGGTGGCCCCTGCTGCGCTCCCCCAGGTAGCTCGCCCGGCCCTTGCGCGCAACCATTGGAATCGTGTCCCGCGTTCCGCGCTCGGCGGCGTCGACCGCTTCTTTCAGCGCCGTGTCAAGGTCGGGCGCCCGCTCCATCGCATCCACCGCCGGAACGAGCGCGTCGACCATGGTCTTGTCGCCGGGCTCGGCCTTGCCTCGCGTCTGGACGCCCTGGAGGCCCTTCCTCCAAGCCTCCACGTATCCGTCGAGATCCACCTCGTCCCGCCCCGCGAGCGCTCCGCCCATCTGCAGAAAGAGCGTCCCGTAGAGCGGTCCGGCCGCCCCGCCAACGGTCGAGACGAGCGCCATGGCCACGGTCTTGAGCACGGCGCCGGCGTCCGCCTGGTCGGCGGAATCCAGCCGCTCGAGCGCCTTCCGCATGCCGCGGTCCATGTTCGTCCCGTGGTCGCCGTCGCCGATGGCCGTGTCCAGACGCACGAGCTCCGCGCGGTGCTCCGCCATCTCGCCGGCGAAACGGCGCATCCAGTCGAGCACTGTGTCCCGGTTGACCGGCACCGAGCGTCTACACGCCCCAGCGCAACCCCGGTGTGTCCACCGGGGCGTCCCAGTAGCGGATCATCTCGTCGTCGAGCCTCAGCAGCGTGATCGAGCAGCCCTGCATCTCGAGCGACGTGATGTAGTTGCCGATCAGGTTTCGCTCGATCTGGATGCCGCGGTCGCCAAGGAGCCTCGCGACCTCGCCGTACATCACGTAGAGCTCGATCAGCGGCGTCCCGCCCATCCCGTTGACGAACGCGAGCACCCGGTCTCCCGAGTTGAACGGCAGGTCATCCACGATCGGCCCCGCGAGCCGCTCCGCCACCTCAGCCGCCGATCGGGTCTCCTCTCGGAAGCGCCCCGGCTCGCCGTGGATGCCGATGCCGATCTCGATCTCGTTGTCGCCGAGCTCGAAGCTTGGGTCTCCGGACGCGGGGGTGATGCAGGGCGTGAGCGCCATGCCCATCGACCGGCCGTTCGCGTTCACGCGCCGCCCGAGCTCCGCCACGTCCGCAAGCGAGCGGCGATCCTCCGCCGCTCCGCCGCAGATCTTCTCGAGCAGGACCGTCACGCCCACGCCGCGGCGTCCCGCGGTGTAGAGCGAGTCCTCCACCGCGACGTCGTCGTTCGTCAGCACCGACTCGACCTCGATGCCCTCACCTCTGCCCAGGTCGGCCGCCATGTCGAAGTTCATGACGTCGCCGGTGTAGTTCTTCACGATGTGAAGCACGCCGGCGCCGCCGTTGACGGCCTTCGTCGCCGCTTCCATCTGATCCGGCGTGGGTGATGTGAAGACCTCGCCCGGACAGGCGGCGTCGAGCATGCCGGGCCCGACGAAGCCCCCGTGCATCGGCTCGTGCCCAGAGCCGCCGCCCGAGACGAGGCCGACCTTCCCCTCCACCGGGGCGTCCACCCTCACCACGAACGCCGGGTCGTAGCTGACCCGTAGTCGATCCCCGTGGGCAGCCTCCATCCCCCGGAGCGCGTCCTGGACGACCGCGTCCGGAGCGTTGATCAGCTTCTTCATTTGCGCCTCCTACGCCGGCCACCACCAGTCGTACGCCAGAGCGCCGAGCGCACCGCCGATGAGGGGACCGACCACCGGGATCCACGAATAACTCCAGTCTGAGGACCCCTTGCCCGGGATCGGCATGACCGCGTGGATGATGCGCGGACCCAGGTCGCGGGCGGGATTGATGGCATATCCCGTCGGGCCACCGAGCGACAATCCGATTCCCGCCACCAGCAGTCCGATCAACAGCGGCGTCAGGCCGGTCTCGCCGGGCGCAGCGTTGTCCACGATCGCGAAGACACCGAACACCAACGCGAACGTCCCGATCACCTCGGTGACCGTGTTCCAGCCGTAGTTGCGGATGGCCGGGCCCGTGCAGAAGACCGACAGCTTGAGCCCGGGGTCCTCTGTATCGGCGAAATGCCGGTTGTACGCGAGGAACACGAGCGTCGCTCCGATGAAAGCGCCCAGGAACTGCCCGATGAAGTACTCGAGAACGTCGCCTCCGGGGGTCGTGCCCTCGATCCAGAAGCCGAGAGTGACGGCTGGGTTGATGTGGGCGCCGGTGAACTGGCCCACCGCATAAACCGCGATCGCAACCGCGAGACCCCACCCAAGCGCGATCACGATCCAGTCCGAGTTCTGCGCCTTCGACCGGTTGAGTAGGACGGCCGCGACCACGCCGTCGCCGAACAAGATCAGGAGCGCGGTCCCGATCGTCTCGCCGCCGATAATGCTCAAGAGCTCCTCCTCTCGTTGAGTATCAGGCCGGGGGCGACACTAACCGAGGCCGTTTGACACTGTCAAACGTCGTTCGGAACTTGTGTTCCTGCCGAGTGCCCGAGGCCCGGCGAGGCGGATCATGCCCGGACACATCCAGTCGATCGAACGCGCGGCCGCGATCCTTCGCCTGCTCTCCGACCGCACGCGGCGGCTCGGGGTCGCGGAGCTCGCCGGAAAGCTGGGGCTCCCGAAGGCGAGCGTCCACGGGCTGCTGAGGACCCTGCACCGCGTCGGCTGCGTGGAGCAGAACGCCGAGTCGGGCAAGTACCAGCTCGGCGCCGCCCTGCTTCACATGGCTCGAGCTACCTCGACGGCAACGAGCTACGTATTTCGTCCCGGCCTTCTCCGGCCTCTTCACCCCGCACTGGCGCAGGACGCCCGCGGCCTGATTGCCGGGCTCACCGGCTACATCAAGAAGGGTCATCTCGCGCGCGCGGTGCTCGAGGCGACCGCCTGGCGGACCCGAGAGGTGGTCGAGTCGATGAACACCGACTACGGAGTCGAGCTCGCGTCGCTGCGGGTGGACGGTGGGATGACCGCCAACAACCTCCTCATGCAGTTGCTCGCCGACATGCTCGACGTGCCGGTGGTACGGCCGATCGTCGCCGAGACCGTGTCGCTCGGCGCCGCCTACGCGGCCGGCGTCGCCGTGGGCTTCTGGGCCGACGTCGACAGCCTGCGCGCGAACTGGCACGCCGCCGCCGAGTAGCGGCCGGGCATGGACGCGGCGGTTCGCGAGCGCGGCTATCGCAAGTGGCGCAAGGCCGTGGAGCGCACCAAGGACTGGATCGACGACGACGATTAAGGCACGGCCGCGAGCCGCGTGGGCCGCCTTGCCCCGCCGTCCCCGCCGCCTCCCTGGTCGAAGAAGCGCTGCACTCGCTCGATGACCTCGCCGGCGTCCTCGGTCGAGTCGATCGGCTCGCCGAACGCGACCTGCACACGGTGTCGCTTCGACCCCGCCTTACCACGCCGCCTCGTCGGCCAGAACCGGCCTGGCGGCATGACCGCGCGGGTGCCGGTCACACGGATCGGGACGACGGGCAGCCTGTGCCGGTTCGCCAGCACGGCCGCGCCCTTCCGCACGCGTCCCGCCGCGCCGCTCCTCGAGCGCGTGCCCTCCGGATAGAGCAGAAGGCTCCAGCCGTCGTCGAGCAGGCGGTCGAGATGGCCCGCGGCATGCCTGCCGAGGCCGCCCCCGCTCCGCTCGATGGGCACGGTGTTGAAGACGAGCGACACGACCGCGGCAATGAGCTTGTTGCGGTAGAAGTAGTCGGCGGCGGCGGCGACCGCCGTCCGCCTGCGCACCCTGCGCGGCAGCGCGGCGAGGATCACCGGCGTGTCGATGTGGCTCGTATGGTTGGCCACGAGGATGACCGGGCCGCTGACGCGCGACAGCTTTTCGCGGCCGGTCGCCCCGCGGCGCGTGTAGACGTTCATGATCGGTCGCAGCACGAGGCGCAAGACGCCGGCGCGCACGACGCCGGCTATCCGCGACCGCGCCCAGGGGAGGTCCAGCTGCGGGGCGGCCCTCCGAAGCTCGCGCCCGCGCCTCAGGACGCGGCGCGCGAGCGAGCGCTTGCGTCGAAACGGCACCACGGCGGCTGATACCCCCGGACGTATAGGCCGTTACATGAACGCGTTAGGATCGGGAGCGTCCGGGGTGCGCCGGCCGGGCCAGGCGAGGAGCGGAGCAACCCGGATCAGCAGAGACTGAGGCTCCGACGAGGAGGTGGATCGCATGTCACACACATCCAGCGAGCACCCGGACCATCCAGAGCGCCGTCCGGACTTCGCCGAGGGTGAGGAGCACCCGGAGCAGTTCCCGGAGGAGGAGGAGCGGGTCGGACGCTTCAGCGAGGGCGAGGAGCAGCTGCCGACCGATCCCGAGAAGGAGCACGTGGGGCGCTTCAGCGAGGGCGAGGAGCAGCTTCCGGACGACGCCGAGAGGCACGGGGAGCCCGGGTTCGGCGAGGTGGACGAGGGCTAGGCCCGACCGCCCTCGGCCCCGGCGTAAGCGGAGGCCGGGCTACATCACCGGGCGCTGCGCCGAGAGGTCCGGCTCGAGTTGGTCCGCCTCGAGGTCGAGCGCCACGCGGACGATCCGGGCCTGCTCTCGCTTGTGCGCCGCGGCGTAGCCTTCGCCGGGCGCCGCGCGCAGCTGCCGACCCACGTAGTCGTAGGAGAGGTCCTCGGGGAGGATTTGGGCCATGCGACGGCGCATGAACGCGCGCGCTCCCATGTTCCGCGGCTCCTCCTGGACCCACACCACCCGCTCGAGGTTCGGGTAGGAGTCCATCAGCTCGCTCAGCTCCGTCTGGGGGAACGGGTAGAGCAGCTCCACGCGGGCCACCGCGATGTGGCGGATGTTCTCTACCTCCTCGTGCCCGACGATGTCGTAGTAGACCTTCCCCGAGCACAGCACGAGCTTCGTGACCTGGTCGCGTCCGTCCTCCGCGAACCGGGGGTCGTCGATCACGCGCTGGAACGAGCCCTCCACGAGCTCCTCGACCGTCGAGGTCGCCGCCGGCAGCCGCAGCAGGCTCTTCGGGGTCATGAGGACGAGTGGCCGGGCCTTCGAGACCAGCGCCTGGCGGCGCAGGAGATGGAAGTACTGCGACGGCGTCGTGCAGTTGGCCACCCGGATGTTGCCCTCGGCGGCCGCCTGAAGGAAGCGCTCGAGGCGCGCGCTCGAGTGCTCTGGCCCGGATCCCTCGTAGCCGTGAGGCAGGAGCAGGGTTAGCCGGGACGTCTGGCCCCACTTGGCGAGGCCGGAGACGAGGAACTGGTCGACGATCACCTGAGCGGAGTTCACGAAGTCGCCGAACTGCGCCTCCCACAGCACCAGCGCGTCGGGCGCCTGCACGGAGTAGCCGTATTCGAACCCGAGGCACGCCTGCTCGGAGAGCGGGCTGTTGTGGAGCTCGAACGGTGCGACGGCGTCGCGAAGGTGCTGGAGCGGGCACCACCGCTCGCCGGTGCTCGCGTCGTGGAGCACTGCGTGACGCTGGCTGAACGTGCCCCGGGCGGTGTCCTGGCCGGTCAGGCGGATTGGCACGCCGAGGGCGAGCAGCGAGGCGAACGCGAGCGTCTCCGCGTGCGCCCAGTCGATCGGTCCACCCGACTCCTCGAAGGCGGCGCGGCGGCGGTCGAGGAAGGGCCTCAGCTTGCGGTGGACGGTGAAGCCGTCCGGCACGCGTAGCAGCTGCTCGTTCAGCGTGTGCAGCGTCTCCTGCGGTACCGTCGTGCGCGGCTCGCGGCTCATTGTGCGGTCCAGCTCGTGCTCGCCGGTCTCGGGCGGGGCCCCGATCGACCGCTTCAGCTCGGCATGCGCCTCCGCCACCTTGTCGTAGGCGGCGGTCGCCATCTGCTCGGCCTCCTGGGCGCTCACGACGCCTTCGCGCTGGAGCTCGTCCGCGTAGAGCTTCCGTACCGGTTGGTGCTTCTTGATCCGCTCGTACATCAGGGGCTGGGTGTAGGCGGGCTCGTCCGTCTCGTTGTGGCCGAAGCGGCGGTAGCCGATCAGGTCGATCAGCGCGTCGCGGTGGAACGTCTCGCGGAAGGCGTAGGCCAGGCGCACCGCGGCGACGCAGGCCTCCACGTCGTCGGCGTTGACGTGGATGATCGGGATGTCGAATCCCTTGGCGAGGTCCGAGGCGTAGCGGGTCGAGCGGGCTTCCTGCGGGTCCGTCGTGAAGCCGAGCTGGTTGTTCGCGATCACGTGGACGGTGCCGCCCGTGGAGTAGCCGTCGAGCGCCTGGAGATTCAGGGTCTCGGCCACGATCCCCTGGCCGGGGAACGCCGCGTCGCCGTGGATCAGCACCGGCACGACGGCCGTCGGGTCATGGCCGATCTCGCGGGCCTTCCGGCTCGTCTGATCAGCGCGGGCCCGGCCCTCGATCACGGGGTTCACGTACTCGAGATGACTCGGGTTTGGCGACAGCGTCACCGTCAGGCTGCGGCCCGACTCCGTGGCGTACGTCCCGGAAGCCCCGTAGTGGTACTTCACGTCCCCGGTCCCGCCCTCGGGAGCGGCGGTGTCCACGGCCAGGGTCCCCTCGCCCTCGAACTCCGCGAGGATGGTCTCGTACGGCCGGCCGACCGTGTGCGCCAGCACATTGAGGCGCCCGCGGTGCGCCATGCCGAGGACTACCTCCCGCGCGCCCGCCGCCGCGGCGAGCTCGATGGTGTCGTCGAGCATCGGAACCAGCGCGTCGAGGCCCTCAATCGAGAACTGCTTCTTGCCGAGGAACGCCTTGTGCAGGTAGGTCTCGAGCGCCTCGATCTCGGACAGCCGCCGCAGCAGCTTGCGCTTTTCCTCCAGAGCGAGGGGCTCGCGGTATGTGCCCGACTCGATCGCCTGCCGCAGCCAAACGCGCTGCTCGTGCTCCGAGATGTGCTCGATCTCGTAGGCGATCGTGCCCGTATAGGTCTCGCGCAGGTGGGGGAGGGCGTCGGCGAACGTCTCGCCCGGAACGGCGACCCGGAGCACCGACGCCGGGATCCGCTCCATCAGCTCCGGGGTGAGGTTGACCGTTGCGGGGTCGAGCGCCGGGTCGCCCACCGGAGGCGAGCCGAGCGGATCGAGGCGTGCCGCGAGGTGGCCATGCATGCGGTGGGCCTTCACGAGGGAGGTAGCCGCCTGTACGGCCTGGAGCAGCGCCGTGTCGGCCACGGCCGGGGCCGCCGGCTGCGCGGCGGCGGGCACCGGCTCGGCGGCGGTCACCGCCGCCTCGGCATCGCGGCCTTCCACTCGCACGGGCAGGTCGAGGGCCTCGAGTATGCCCTCGTAGAAGCCCTGCTCGCCCTGGAGCAGCTTGTCGATGAGGCCGAGGAACGCGCCCGACTCCGCACCCTGGATCACGCGGTGGTCGTAAGTGCTCGTGATCGTCATGACCTTGCCGACGCCGAGCTCCTTCAGGCGCGCGGGCGGCAGGCCCGCGAGGCCGGGCGGGTAGCCGATCGCCCCCGTCGCGACGATCGTGCCCTGGCCCGGCATCAGCCGCGGCACGGACGCAACCGTTCCGAGCCCGCCGGGATTCGTGAGCGTCATGTTCGCGCCCTGGTACGCGTTCGCCGAAAGCGTGTTGTCGCGCGCGCCGGCCACGAGCTCGTCGTAGCGGGCAGCGAAGTCCGGGAAGCCCATCTCGCTTGCGTCCTTCAACACCGGCACCACGAGCGAACGGGTCCCGTCCTTGCGCTCGACGTCCACGGCAAGGCCGAGGCTGACTGTGGCCGGGACGACGCGCTGGGGCCTGCCGTCGTCGTCGGCGTAGGAGTGCGCCATCACCGGCATCTGGCGAGCCGCCTGCACGACCGCCCACGCGATCAGATGGGTAAACGAGAGCCGTCTGCCGTCGTCCTTCAGCTGCTTCCGGCGAGCGTCGAGGATGTCGACCGGCACGGTGCGGAAGCTCGTGGCCGTGGGGATCGAGCGGCTCTCGTTCATGAAGTTGACGAGCGTCGCCGCCGGCCCGCGGATCGGTCTTACCTCGGCGCGGTCCCGGGGCGGCTCCTCGGCGGCGACCGCCGGCCGCTCGGCCGCCGCCGGCGGCTCGGCGTCCGCGGCGCGCGGCTCCCCGGCGCCGTCGCCCTCGATCGCGGCGAGCACGTCCTCCTTCGTCACGCGCCCGCGCGGACCGGTGCCCTTGACCGCCCCCAGATCGAGCCCGTGCGCGCTGGCGATGCGCGCGGCCACTGGAGTCGCGCCACCGCCGTTGCCCGCGGCCGAGGGCGCGGCCACGGGGGGCGCCTCGGCCGACGGCGCCGACGGCTGGACCGGGCCGGCCGGCGCGTCGGCTCGCGCCGCGATGCGGCACAGGACGGCGCCCACGTGGACCGTGTCGTCCGGGTTCGCCAGGATCTCGGCGACCGTGCCCGCCACCGGGGCGGGCACCTCGGCGTCGACCTTGTCGGTCGAGATCTCGACGAGCACGTCGTCCACGGCGACGGCGTCGCCCGGCCGGACCCGCCACTCGAGCACCGTGCCCTCAGCGACGGAGTCGCCCATCTCCGGGAAAGTGACGTCGACGGTCTCTCCGGACGCACCGCCGGAGGGCGGCTCGTCGCCGGCACTGGGTTCCGCCGCCGCCTCGGGCGGCGGGCCCCCGTCCTCGGCCGCCGCCTTGGCGCCGTCGCCGTCCGTCTCGATCTCACCCAGCACCGCGCCCACCTGCACCGTCTCGTCCGGCTCGGCCAGGATCTTCGTCAGCGTCCCCGCGGCGGGGGCGGGCACCTCGGCGTCGACCTTGTCGGTCGAGACCTCCACGAGCGCCTCGTCCGCCTCGACGCGATCCCCCACCTGCTTCAGCCACCCGACGATCGTTCCGTCGGTGACCGACTCGCCCATCTGGGGCATCGTGATCTGCACGGTGGCCTGCCGCGTTGCCATCCCGAAGCTCAACTGTACCCCTCTTGGCGGGCGCCGCAGCCGCGGCTCGGCGGCGTCCCCACGCCCGGCTCGCGCCCCGGCGCTGCGAAGCTTCTCGGCCATGGTCACCGCCAGGCGACGCAAGTTTTGGGGCTGGGGCTACGAGGACGAGCAGCCGGACCACGCCGAGGTTGAGCGCTCGGCGGGAAGCATCCGCTCGCACCTGGGCTTCGGAGCCACGGACGTCGAGCGACCGATCGCGCTCGAGGACGTCGAGCTGCCCGCGCCACGACTCGAGCCGCCGCCAGCACTCGCGCACCTGTGCAGCAGCGACACCTACGAGCGCGCGGCGCATGCCTACGGCAAGTCCTACCGCGACCTCGTCCGGGCGTTCCGCGGGCGCTTCGACCACCCGCCGGACGTCGTCGCCCGGCCGGCCGACGAGCAGGAGCTCGAGCGCGTGCTCGCGTGGTGCGCCGAGGCGAACGCGGCGGCAATCCCCTTCGGCGGCGGGACGAGCGTCGTCGGCGGTGTCGAGCCCGCGGTGCCGGAGCACTACGCCGGCGCGGTGACGATCGACCTGGGCGAGATGGACCGCGTGCTGGAGGTTGATCCGGTGTCACGTGCCGCCCGGATCCAGGCGGGCGCGACCGGCCCAGCGCTCGAGGTCCAGCTGAAGGCGCACGGGCTCACGCTCCGTCACTACCCGCAGTCCTTCGAGCTCTCGACCCTCGGCGGCTGGATCGCCACGCGATCGGGCGGCCACTTCGCCACGCTGGCGACGCACGTGGACGACTTCGTCGAGTCGGTTCGGGCGCTGACCCCGAGCGGCGTCTGGGAGAGCCGGCGGCTTCCGAGCTCGGGCGCCGGCCCGAGCCCGGACCGCCTGCTGATCGGCTCGGAGGGGGTCCTCGGCGTGATCACCGAGGCCTGGGTGCGCGTGCAGGCGCCTCCCCGCTTCAAGGCCTCGGCCGGCGTGCTCTTCAAGAGCTTCGAGGACGGGCTCGCCGCGGCGCGCGGGATCGCCCAGTCGGGGCTCTACCCGTCCAACTGCAGGCTGCTCGATCCCCTCGAGGCATCGCTCACGGGCGCTGCGCCGCCGGGGCGCGCGCTTCTGGTGCTCGGCTTCGAATCCTCCGACCACCCGTTGGACGAGTGGATGAACCGCGCCTGCGAGATCTGCCGCGAGCACCGCGGCGAGCTCCCGGTTCCCCCCTCGGTGGGCGGGCGCGGCGAGCCCGAGAGCGCCTGGCGAGAGGCGTTCCTCCAGATGCCCTACCTGCGCGACACGATGGTCGCCACGGGGATCCTCGTCGAGACCCTTGAGACGGCGATCACCTGGGACCGGTTCGGGGTCTTCGTCGCCGCGGTCCGCGAGCGCACCGAGGCCGCTCTCGGCGAGGGCCGCGTAAGCTGCCGGGTCACGCACGTCTATCCCGACGGCGCAGCGCCTTACTTCACGGTCCTCGCGCCGGCCCGCCGCGGCTCCGAGCTCGAGCAGTGGCACGAGGCCAAGGCCGCCGCATCCGAGGCGATCCTGGCGGCCGGCGGCACGATCACCCACCACCACGCGGTCGGCCGGGACCACCGCCCTTGGTACGACCGCCAGCGACCCGAGCCGTTCGCCTCGGCCCTCCGGGCGGCAAAGGCGGCCGTCGACCCCGGCGGCCGGCTCAACCCAGGCGTTCTGGTCGACCCGTGAGCAGGAGGCGAGAGCTGGCGCGTGCGGACCGGGTCCTACCCGGCCTGTGGCGGCTTCGCCTGCCGCTGCCGTGGCCGGGTATCCCCCACGTGAACGCCTTCGCGATAGCCGCCGGCAGCGGGGTGGTGCTCGTCGATACGGGGCTCCACGAGCCCGGCGCCATGCGACAGCTGGAGCGGGCGCTCGACCAGGCAGGCCTCGGCCTCGAGCATGTGCGGCTGCTCGTCTGCACCCACGCCCACGCGGACCACTACGGGCAGGCTGCACCGATCGTGCGGGGCGCCGGCTGCGAGCTCTGGATGCACCC
Source organism: Thermoleophilaceae bacterium (assembly GCA_014534235.1). Classification (GTDB taxonomy): domain Bacteria; phylum Actinomycetota; class Thermoleophilia; order Solirubrobacterales; family Thermoleophilaceae; genus JACVRW01. Next base: position 12,047 of record JACVRW010000053.1, read on the forward strand.
GAACCACGCGCACATGACCAAGGCGGCGGGCGATCCGGACGAGGCGTTCGAACGGCGGCTTGAGGTGGCACGCCAGAGCGGGGTGCCGGAGGCCGGCCTAATGCGATTCGAAGCGGAGCGCCGGACGTGGGGTCCCGGGATCGCGGGCGTGGTGCTGCCGGACCGCGAGCTGGTGACCGGCGTCGAGGTGCAGACCGATTTCGGGGCCTGGCGGATACACGAGACCCCGGGTCATGCGCCGTCGCACGTCGTGCTCCACCAGCCGGGGCGCGGCCTCCTCCTCTCCGGCGACCACCTGCTCGGCCGCGTCTCGCTGTACTTCGACTACGGCTATACCTCCGACCCCGCGGGCGAGTTCCTGCAGAGCCTAGACGTGGTGGACCGGCTTGATGTCCAGCTGGTGCTGGCAGGCCACGGCCGTCCCGTGCGCGACGCCCGGGCGCTGACGGCGGCAAACCGGAGGGCCGTGGTCGAGCGAGTCGAGCGGGTGCGCCGCGCGCTCTCCGACGGGCCACGCACCGCCTTCGACGTCGTGCCCCGGATGCTCGGCCGCGAGCTACCGGGGACGATGATGGTCGGCTGGGGGCTCTCTGAGACGCTCTGCTACCTGCGCCACCTCGAGCTGCGCGGCGAGGTCCAGCGCGTCGACGGCAGCGACCCCGAGCGCTGGGCCAGGGTCGGCTAGGGTCAGACCGGCGCCTTGGCCCGCGTCCACGGGTGCGCCGCGCGCAGGGCCGCCAGGATCGCCCGCGTTGCAGGCGAGCGGTTCAGGGTGTAGAAGTGCACCCCGGGCGCGCCTCGTGCCAGGAGATCGGAGCACTGGAGGGTCGCGTAGGCGACCCCGAGCTCGGCAACCGCTTCCGGGTCGTCGGCGCGCCCGTCGAGCTCCCGCTCGAGGTCATCGGGGATCGTGGCGCCGCACATGCCGGTGATCGTCTTGATCTGCCCGTAGTTCGTGATCGGCATGATCCCCGGGATGATCGGCACGTGGATGCCGGCCGCGCGGGCGTCGTCCACGAAGTCGAAGTAGAGCTCGTTGTCGAAGAAGAGCTGGGTGATCAAGAAGCTCGCGCCGGCCTCGACCTTCTCCCTCGCGTAGCTCAGGTCGCTCCCCCGGTCGCGGGCCTCGGGATGCACCTCGGGAAAGCACGCGGCCCCGATGCTGAAGTCGAAGCGCTCGCGGATGAGCCTGATCAGCTCCACGGAATAGCTCAGCCCGCCGGGGTGGGCCGTCCAGTCGGTCTGGCCGCGGGGAGGGTCGCCGCGCAGCGCAAGCACGTTCTCGATTCCCGCCGCCTGGACGTCCTCGAGGATCTGGGCCAGCCGCTCCGTCGGCTCGCCGACGCAGGAGAGGTGCGCCATCGCCTCGATCCCGAGCGCCTGCTTGATCCACTTCGTGATCTCGACCGTCCGCGCGCGCGTGCTGCCGCCGGCCCCGTAGGTGACGGAGACGTAGTCGGGGTGGTCGTCCTTGAGCACTTGGAGCGTGGCCTCGAGCGTGCGCTGCCCGTCGTCCGTCTTCGGCGGGAAGAACTCGAACGAGAAGACCGGCCGGCGGTGGTCGAGGATCTCGTCGATGCGCATGGCGTGAGACCGTAAAACCTTGACATGATCGTGTCAAGGTTTGGCCGCGCGCTCGCTCTCCTCGGGCGGGATGATTTCGAGCCCCGTCGCAACGGCGTCGCGTCCGCCGAGCCGGTACTGCACGTCGACCGAGTCGTTCTTCCCGTAGGAGCCGAACAGGCCGAGGAACATCGCGGTCCAGCGGCCGACGCCGAGCTTCTCCTTCTCGAGCGGCCGGAAGAAGTGCAGCTCCCGCCCGACGAGCTCGTAGTCGGACCCCTCGCGCTGCGGTACTCCGTTCACGAAGACCCGGTAGGGAGGCTGGGCGCCGCGCGGCAAGCGAACCCGCCAGCGACGTCTCACGCCCGCTCGCCGACCGCGCGCCGCAGGGCCTCGTACGCCGACTCCCTGCGCCGCTGGCCGACAACTCGCCGGCGGATGCGACCCGTGAAGGCCTCGCTCGAGCCGTCGCCGCGCACGTCGACGCCCGCTCGCAGCCGACCCGGCCCGGCCAGCTCGAGGCGTGCGACCACCTGCTGGACGGGCTCGAGCGGGCGCATGAGCTTGCCGCCGACCGGCCGCGCGTCGGCGCCGCGCTCGAGCTCGCGGCCCTCGCGCTCGATGGCGACGAGGGCAGCATCGAGCGTCTCGAAATACGCCCGCCTCACGTGTGGTCCGCTGCGAACGGTGACCCTGTAATCAGCCACCGATGGCGGACATCGAGCGCGGCGGCTGGCGGAAGCCGCGCTCGCCGACGTGGTGCTTCAGCTCCTTTCGCCAAACGGCGTTGCGGAGGATGGTCTCGAGCTCCTCGTCGGACGCGCCCGCACGCAGCGGCGTGCGCAGATCCGTCTCGTGGAGCGAGAACAGGCACGTGCGCAGCTTGCCGTCGGCGGTCAGCCGGATGCGGTTGCAGTCGGCGCAGAACGGCTCCGAGACGGGGTTGATGAACCCGATCTCGCCCCGGCCGTCCTTGAACCGGAAGACGCGGGCGGTGGCATGCGGCTCACGCGGTCGCTCCTCGAGCGGGTGGACGCGATCGATGATCTCGCGGATCTCCCTCCCGGTCAGGACCTGGTCGCGGCTCCAGGCGCGGTCGCCGTCGAGCGGCATGAACTCGATGAAGCGCACCTGGTAGCTCGTCGAGCGGGCGAACTCGGCGAAGGGCAGCGCCTCCTCCTCGGTGAACCCGCGCAGCGCCACGGCGTTGACCTTGATCGGCCGCACCTCGGGATGGCGCGCGATCGCCTCGAGCCCCCGCAGCACCCGGGGCAGGGAGTCGCGGCGGGTGAGCTGGAAGAAGCGGTCGCGCTGGAGCGAGTCGATCGACACGTTGACCCGCGTGATGCCGGCCTCGACCAGCGCGTCGGCGTCCCGCTCGAGGAGGTAGGCATTGGTGGTCAGCGACAGGTCCTCAATGCCCGGGATCGCGGCGAGCATCGCCACGAGCCGCGGGAACTCCCGCCGCACGAGCGGCTCTCCGCCGGTCAGGCGGAGGTCGGTCACGCCCATCTCGGCGAGCAGCCGCACCACCCGCTCGATCTCCTCGAAGCGCAGGATCTCCTCCCGGTCGAGCCACGGCAGCCCGTCGGCGGGCATGCAGTACTGGCAGCGGAAGTTGCAGCGGTCGGTGACCGACACGCGCAGGTCCGAGATCCGCCGTCCGTGGCCGTCGAAGAGAGGCTCGCGCACCATCATCTGGAAGGGTACCCGCGAGATTCCACACATGGAGATCCGCGCGCCGACGCGCGGCAATCGCCGGCTCGAGGCGCTCCTCGCGGCGGCTGGCGCGGACTGCCGCCTGCACGCCTGGTGGTACATGCAGCAGGTGAACGCCGACCGTCGCGGCATGTCGGACCACTCCTGGGTGCACGTCCAGATCGTGCTGAACATCGCGCTGCGCCTCTTCCGCCTCTTGCACCGAACGGGGGTCGAGCCGGCGATGGTCGCGGAGCACGCCCTGAAGCCGCGCGACGCGGAGGTGGTGATCGCGGCCGCCTGCCTGTTCCACGACGTCGGCATGTCGATCCACCGCACCGACCACGAGCAGTACTCGCTCTTCCTCGCCGCCGACCGCCTGCCCATGCTGCTCGACGGGATCTACGGCGAGCCCGAGCTGACCGTGGTGACCTCTGAGGCGCTCCACGCGGTGATCGGCCACCGCCGCACCGGCGAGCCGATCACCGTCGAGGCCGGCGTCGTGAGGGTGGCCGACGCGCTCGACATGGCGAGCGGACGGTCACGCATCCCCTTCGAGACCCGCCGCCCGAACATCCACTCGATCTCGGCGGCGGCCATCGACGCGGTCAGGATCGAGCCCGGGGAGGAGCGGGCGGTCCGCATCGAGATCGAGATGAACAACTCCTCGGGTCTCTTCCAGGTCGACGAGCTGCTCGCCACGAAGCTGCGCGACTCCGGGATCGAGGAGCACATCGAGGTACTCGCCAGGATCGACGCCGAGCACGAGAAGCGGCTCGTCCCGGTGTTTCGGATCTAGGCGGGGTGACCTCGGCGTCCAGAACCGTGTCACATCGAGTCGCATACGTACCCCTCGATGACGCAGCGGCCGCTTACAGGCCACCGCGAGGCCCCGGTCTACCCCGCCGCCGGGTCGATCAGGTGCGTCTCGGCGGTCGGCTTGTCCGTCAGCTGCGTGCGCTCGCCGATCGGCGTGTAGTCGCGCGTTCGCGCGCCCGTATAGATCTGGCGCGGGCGCGCGATCTTCGTCTCCTCGTCCTCGAGCATCTCATCCCACTGGGCGATCCAGCCGGACGTGCGCGGGATGGCGAACATGACCGTGAACATGTCCGTCGGCAGGTTGAGCGCCTCGTAGATGAGACCGGAGTAGAAGTCGACGTTGGGGTAGAGCTTGCGCGACGTGAAGTACTCGTCGTCGAGCGCCCGCTTCTCCAGCTCGACGGCGATGTCGAGCTTCGGGTTCCTGCCGGTGACGGCGAAGACCTGATCGACGTGCTCCTTGATGATGCGGGCCCGCGGGTCGTAGTTCTTGTATACGCGGTGGCCGAATCCCATTAGCCGCTCCTCGCGGTTCTTCACGCGCTCGAGGAAGCCCGGGATGTTCTCGACGGACTCAATCCGCTCGAGCATGCGGACCACCTGCTCGTTCGCGCCCCCATGCAGTGGCCCGTAGAGGGCCGCCACGCCGGCGGCCATGGCGGAGTAGGGATCGACCTCCGACGAGCCCACGCCGCGCACGGCGTTCGTCGAGCAGTTCTGCTCGTGGTCGGCGTGCAGGATCCAGAGGACGTCAAGCGCGCGCTCGAGCCGCGGGTCAGGCTCGTACTTCGTCTCCGTCATCTTGAACATCATCGACAGGAAGTTCCCGGGATAGGACAGGTCGTTGTCCGGATAGACGTACGGGAGTCCGAGGTTGTGGCGGTACGCGAACGCGGCGAGCGTGGGCACCTTCGCGATCAGGCGCACGGCGGCCATGTGGCGCTCCAGCGTGTCATCGATGTTCTTCGCGTCGGGGTAGAAGGTGGAGAGCGCGCCGATCGTGGCGAGGAGCATGCCCATCGGGTGCGCGTCGTAGCGGAATCCCTCGACGAACTTCTTGATGTTCTCGTGGACGAAGGTGTGGTGGGTGATCTCGAACACCCACTCGTCGAGCTGCTCCTCCGTGGGCAGCTCGCCATAGATCAGGAGGTAAGCGACCTCCAGGTAGGTCGACTGCCCGCAGAGCTGCTCGATCGGGTATCCGCGGTACTCCAGCACGCCGGCCTCGCCGTCGATGAAGCAGATGGAGCTGCGGCATGAGGCGGTGTTCATGAAGGCGGGGTCGTAGGTCATGAGCCCGAAGTCGTCCTCGGCGACCTTGATCTGGCGAAAGTCCATCGCCCGCACGGTCCCGTCGGTGACCTCGATGTCGTAGGTCTCGCCCGTGCGGTTGTCGGTGACGGTGAGGGTGTCGCGAGCGGTGGCCAGCCCGCCGCCGTCGTCCCTCTGCGCCTGCTCCTCGGCCATGGTGTCGCTCCTCTTGTGCCGCTCGCTGTGGTCCGCTTCGCCTCAGTTTGACGGAACGGCGCTAAACGGTCGCCGGACGGGCGATCCCATGCTCTTACATGCCCCGGCCCCGGCGCGCGACACTCCTCGCTGTGGACCCCACAGGAGGTCAGCCCTTGACCTTCGACGAGCTCCGTGACGATTCCTGCGCATCGTCCGCGAGGTTGGTGTGGTGCACTATGGCGACCGTGGACACCCGTGGCCGGCCCCGGACGCGCATCCTCCGCCCGTACTAGCGACCGCGGTCGCGCGGCTTCCCCCGGGATCCCGCCAGCGGGGTCAGGTCGGGCACCCCGCCGGCCCATGCCGCGTCGGGCGCCGGCGGCGGATAAGTGTTCGTCGCGTCGCGGTCGTCGGCCCGGGCGCGGCGCATGTACCGGTACCAGCGGTGGTAGAGCGGCGCCGCGACGACCGCGAGCCCGGTGAGGACGGCGAGCCCGGCGATCGTCCACAGATGGCGGCGGAGCGGTTCGGCGCCGCCGGCCGGCAAGACCGCCACCGCCGCCACCGCGATCGATAGGCCGACGCCCGTGTAGTAGTCGAGCGGGAACCGCCAGATCCACGGCAGCTCGAACCACCACACCCGTCCGCGCCTGAACCGGGCGACCGTATAGGCCGGATTCAGCACGAACCAGAGGTAGTCCCAGACGACGGCGAGCACGAGGTATGTAGCGACCGCGAGGAGCTCGTCCTCGAGCGTCCACTCCACGCCGGCGACGAACGGCAGGTGGAGCAGCAGCAGAGGGATCGTGAACGCGAACACGTGGTAGCCCGTGAGCGGCCGGCGACCCATGAACACACCGAAGACGCGGTACGCGAGCGCGCGCTTCCGATACCAGGTGGGGAGGCGCTCGGCCCAGCCATACCCCCCCTCGATCTCGATCTCTATTCCCGCGAGCCCGACGGCCCAGAACCAGAGCAGCAGCGTGCGGCCGACGTCGAGCTCGCTCACCGGGACCTGATGCTACGGGCCGGGCAGGCGGCGCGGCGGGCGGGGTTCAA
>JACVRW010000026.1 GCA_014534235.1 Thermoleophilaceae bacterium
GTCGTGGACCGAAGTAAGGCTGGGCGCCCGCGCGCACACGACCCGCACCGCCAACCGCGCACGCGCGTCGCCAGCCCACCAGCTCAACCCCGCAACCCCGGACCCTGCGCTTGACGCGGGGACCCTGCACAAGTAAGGAGGTGCTTGCAAGGAAGATGATGTTCGAGCCTCTTCTGGAGTTTGATCGCCTGATGAACCGCGCGTTCACCGCGAACGGACCGCGCAGCTTCCTGCCGCCCGCCGACGTCGTCGTCACAGACGACGACGTGACCGTCTATATGGACGTTCCCGGCCTGACGCCGGACGGCCTGGAGATCGAGCTCGAGAACGATGTGCTCACGGTCCGCGGCGAGCGCGTGCTGCCCCATTCCGGCCAGAACGGGAGGACCCGGCAGCGGATCGAGCGCGGCTTTGGTCGGTTTGAGCGCTCGTTGCGAGTCCCTCGCGGACTGGATCCGAACGCGGTCGGAGCGAATCTGACGGACGGCGTGCTCGTGATCCGGATCCCGAAGCCGGAGGCACTGAAGCCGCACCGGGTCGAGATCGGGGCGGGCGGAGCGCGCGAGCTGGAGGCTTCGACCACATGAGTGGACGAGGGCCAAGCGCCGCGCCAGTGCGTCGGAGCGGCCGGCGGGCGATGGTCGGGGCCTGCTGACCCCGGAGGGTCGCGACCAGCTCGTCTCTGCCTCCCGGCGGGCCCGCTCCCTCGACCGTGACCTCGCCGGGCGGCTGCGGCGACCGGGTCCCGCCGGTCGACGCGCCACCAGTGAGTATCTCGAGCGGCTCGACGCGCGCCCGCGGTTGCCCGAGCAGCTCGAGCGCGAACTCGTGGGGCGCGCCAAGGCGGGCGATCGCCACGCCCGTGGCCAGCTCATCGAGGCGTTCTTACCGCTGATCGCGGCGATGGCGCGCAACTACCGTTCCTCGAACTCGATCGATCGCCTCGACCTCCTTCAGGAGGGGGCGCTGGGGCTGCTCCGCGCGCTGGGCGGCTATGACCCCGATCGCGGTGTGCCGTTCTGGGGATACGCCTCTTGGTGGGTGCGCGAGGCGATGCAGCGCCTCGTCGCCGAGCTGACGCGACCCGTTGTGCTGTCGGACCGGGCGCTCCGGCAGCTCGCCCGGCTCAAGGACGCGTACCGCAAGTTGGCGCAGGCGGGCGCCTCGGAGCCGTCGGTGGCCGACCTGGCGCAAGAGACGGGCCTCTCGCGCGAGCAGATCGAGAACCTGCTCTCCGCCGAGACGCCCGCCACCTCACTCGACCAGCCGCCCTCCGGCGGAGATTTCGAGGTGGCGGCGCTATCGGAGGTGATCCACGATCCCTTCGCCGAGCAGGACTACGAGGAGGTGTTGCTTCGCCTCGAGGCGGAGGAGCTCCGTTCGCTCCTGAGCGGGCTCTCCGACCGGGAGCGGGCGGTGCTCACGAAACGGCACGGCCTCGATGGACCGGAGCAGAGCCTCCGGGAGATCGCCGCCGGGATGGGGGTGAGCGCCGAGCGGGTGCGACAGATCGAGGAGCGCGCCCTCTCGAAGCTTCGCGCGGGCGCCGGTGAGGGCTAGGCGAGCTCGCCGACCGCCTGCCGGTAGCGTTCCACCTGGGGGCCGAGGCTGCCGCCAAGCGCCGCCGACACGATCCCGAGGCCCTCGACCACGAGCCCCGCGCGGGCCACCAGCCGGTTGAACTCGTCGCTCGCGCGGATCGCGTCGAGCGCCTCGCCGTCGCCCCGCAACAGGGAGAAGCCGTAGAGGTCGCCGCCGTGCGGGTAGAGGATCACCACCTCGAAGCTCTCGATCTGGCCCTCCTGCTGGAGACGCCCCCAGTACTCCACCGACTCGTCGAAGACCTCTAGGCCTTTGGCCTCCCGGCCCCGGACCGGAGCTCCCCAACCGATGAAGACGCCCATCTCCGCCACGATCTCTCCTCCTTCCGCGCTGTACGCGGAGACGCTCGCGGGCGCCGAGGTCGAAGTCAAGTCCCCGCGCCGCCAAGAGGTCGGCGATCCGGAGCCGACCTCCCCACCATCGGTACCCTTCCCCCGCTGATGACGACGCAGCGCCTATCGGACAACGAGCTCCTGTTCACCTCGGAGTCAGTTACTGAGGGCCACCCCGACAAGCTGGCCGACCAGGTCTCCGACGGCGTCCTCGACGCCGTGATGGCCGACGATCCGGGCGGCCGCGTCGCGTGCGAGACGCTCGTCAACACCGGGCTGATCATGGTCTCGGGCGAAATCACGACCAAGACCTACGTCGACATCCCGCGGATCGCGCGCCAGACCGCGGAGCGGATCGGCTACACGGACGCTCGCTCGGGCTTCGACTGCCGCACCTGCTCGGTGATCACCGCGATCGACGAGCAGTCGCCCGACATCGCGCAGGGCGTGGACGTGGCATACGAGGCGCGCCACGATCCCTCGGATGAGGACCCGCTCGACGTCGTCGGCGCCGGCGACCAGGGCATGATGTTCGGCTACGCGACGCGCGAGACCAGGGAGCTCATGCCGATGCCGATCCTGCTCGCGCACAAGCTCGCCCGCCGCCTCGCCGAGGTGCGCCGAGGCGACGTGATGCCCTATCTGCGCCCGGACGGAAAGACGCAGGTTACGGTCCGCTACGAGAACTACCGGCCGATCGAGATCGAGCGGGTCCTGATCTCGACGCAGCACAAGCCGGGCATCGACTCGGAGACGCTCATCAAGCCCGACCTGTTCGAGCACGTCTTGCACCCGATCCTGCCCGCCGAGCTCTACGACGAGAAGAAGCTCCTCAACGACAAGGGACGCAATTTCCTCGTCAATCCCACCGGCAAGTTCGAGCTCGGGGGGCCGATGGGCGACTGCGGCCTGACCGGGCGCAAGATCATCATCGACACCTACGGCGGCATGGCCCGCCACGGCGGCGGTGCCTTCTCCGGCAAGGACCCCTCGAAGGTCGACCGCTCCGCCGCCTATGCCGCGCGTTACGTGGCGAAGAACGTCGTGGCGGCCGGACTGGCCGATCGCTGCGAGATCCAGGTCGCCTATGCGATCGGCGTGGCGCACCCGGTGTCGGTCATGGTGGAGACCTTCGGCACCGAGCGCGTGTCGCGGTCCACGATCTCCGGCCTGATCGACGAGCACTTCGATTTGCGCCCGGGCGCCATCCGCCAGGACCTCAACCTGCACCGGCCGATCTACCAGAAGACCGCCGCCTACGGCCACTTCGGCCGCGAGGACCACGACTTCACGTGGGAGAAGACGGACAAGGCGGACGACCTCCGCGCCGCCGCCGGTCTCTCCAACCGCGAGGGCGCGCCGGCCGGCGCCTAAGCGGCGGCGACCCGTCGGTGTCTGGCCGCGCCGGCCGGCCGGAGCACCGGGCGGCCGTCTCTCAACGGACGGCTCTGTGAACGCGGTAGACGTCCACCTCGCCGCGCACGCCCTTGAAGCGGCGCCTGCCGGCGAACGACCAGGCGAAGCCGTCGCCCGCCGCCTCGCGCACCTCCCGCGCCGCAACTACGGTCCCGCGTCTCGCGAAGGCGGTGAGCCGGCTAGCCAGGTTCACCGGCCGGCCGTACCAGTCGCCCGCCCGCGGCAGCGCCTCGCCCGCGGCGAGCCCGGCGCGCAGCCGGTCGTCGCCCTCGGATCCCTCCACGACGTCGAGCGCCGCGTCGACCAGAGCGGCGGCCACGGGGGAGGTCAACATCGCCGCGTCGCCGATCGTCTTTACGAGGCGCACCGGCGCCTGCGCCACATCCTCGACCCGCCGCTCGAAGCGCGTCACGACGACGCCCAGCTCGTCGGGCGGGACCCGCTCGCCCAGGCTCGTGAAGCCGACGATGTCCACGAACCCGACCGCGATCCGCTGGGCGCCCGGCACGCGTCCCTTCCGGAGCTCCGCCTGCCCCACGACCGCCTGGCGGATCTGCTCGCGCATGCGGAGGTTGAGCATCTGCTCGAGCGTCGGCCCAGCCAGCGGGCCCAGCTGCCGCATCGAGTCGGCGTAGCGGAGGCCCAGGTCGCGCTCCGTGTCCCCCGGCCGCAAGAGGGCCTCACCGAAGGCGCCGCTCAAGGCCGCGGCGACGTTCGCCATCGCCTGGCTCATCACACGCGTCATCTCGAGGAACGCCTCCGGGCCGAGCCCTGCGTCGAGCAGCCGCCGAGCTGCGCGGGCAAGTTCCAGGTCCTCGTGGGTGAGCGACCGCTCTCCACGCAGTGGCCGCGGCGCTCCGAGCGCGCGGCGCGTCTCCCGGAGAAACTCGAGGTCGAGGCCGGCCTCGGGGGCCACCTCCTCCTCGGTGTAGCGGGGCCCCTCGCCCTCGAGCACGTGCTCGAGGGGGAGCAGCGCCAGCCGGTCCTCCGCTGCGGCGCGGCGCAGCTCGTCCAGGGTGAAGCCCTCCTCCTCGAGGTCTCGCAGGAGGTCGAGGCGCGCCCGACGCGCGCGGTCGTCGGTGACCCCGTCGAGCAGCCCTTCGGCCTCGAAGTCCGTCCCCACGGAGCACATGGTCACAGGCTCGGGCCGAGGGCTCACGCCGCGTAGGCTCGCGCGCCGGGGCGATCCCGGCCACAGGGGCCGGCCCCACGCCGCCCGGGGGTCACGCCGGCCGTGCCCGCGGGCGCCGGGCCGTCCGCCGTGCTGCGTACGTTGGCGGGCGTGATCGCCAAGGTCGAGCCGCTTACCCCGGCGCGCGCCCTGCGCGGCCCGTTCGACTACCTGCTGACGGGCTCCCTCGAGGACGTCGACGTGGGCAGCATGCTCGTCGTGCCATTCGGCCGGCGGCGGCTGCTCGGGGTCGTCGTGGACCTGGCCGAGGAGAGCGACGTTCCACCCGAGCGCCTCGTCGAGCCCCTGGCCGCCCTGGAGGCGGATGTCCCGGAGCCGCTCGTGCGGCTCGGACTGTGGGTCGCGCGCGAGTACGTCTCGACCCCGGCCCGCGGTCTCGCCCTCGTGCTGCCGCCGGGCACCGGGACCGGTGCGACCCGCCCCGTCCGGCCGAAGCGCGCGCTACGCGCGGCGATGACCTCCGCCGGCGCGGCCGCCCTGGCCGGCCGGGATCCCACCGGCGAGTCGCCCGCAATGCGGAGCGGTCGGGGCCCGTCCGCGGCGCGCGGGCCGCGGCTCGGACCGCGCCAGCGTGCCGCCCTCGCGGCCGTGGCTAGTGGCCCGCTCGGCGCCGCCACGGTCGCCCGCCGCGCGGGTTGCGATCACTCCACCCTCCGCAGCCTCGAACGACGCGGGCTGATCAGGCTCGAGCGCGTCACCGAGGCGGCGCGGCGTCCGCGCCTCGACGGCGTCGGCGCCGCCACCGGCGCCGTGGCTCTCACCCCGGCGCAGCGGGCCGCGCTCAGGGCGATCGAGTCGCGCCTCGTCGCTCCGCCGGCGCGGCCGCTTCTCCTCCATGGGGTGACCGGCAGCGGCAAGACCGAGGTCTACCTGCGGGCGGTCGCCGCGGCGCTTCGCCGGGGCCGCTCGGCGATCGTGCTGGTCCCGGAGATCGCGCTCACCCCGCAGACGGCGGGCCGCTTCGTCGACCGCTTGGGCGACGCCGTGGCGGTGATGCACTCGCGCCTCACGCGCCGCGAGCGCTATGACGAGTGGTGGCGTATGCGGCGTGGCGAGGCGCGGGTCTGCGTCGGCCCCCGATCCGCCATCTTCGCCCCGTTCTCGGACCTCGGTCTGATCGTCGTCGACGAGGAGCACGACGGCTCGTACAAGCAGGAGGGCGATCCCCGCTACGACGCGCGGACCGTGGCGGAGCGTCGGGCGGCCACGGAGGGCGCGCTGCTCCTGGCCGGCAGCGCGACGCCGCGACCCGAGAGCATGCTCCGCTACGAGCGAATGGAGCTGCCGGGGCGCGTCGACGGCCGGCGGCTCCCGCCGGTGGAGATCGTGGGCATGGCCGGCGAGAGCGGACCGGTGCACGATCGCACCCGTGAGGCGCTCGACGAGGTTCGCCGGCGCGGGGACAAGGCGGTGGTGCTCCTGAACCGGCGAGGATGGTCGAACTTCCTCTCCTGCCGCGGCTGCGGGCGCGTCAGGGGATGCTCGAACTGCGACGTCACGCTAGTGCTCCACCGCTCGGCGGGGGAGATGGCGTGCCACCACTGCGGTCATCGCGAGTCGATCCCGCGCATCTGCGGCAACTGTGGGTCCGTGTCGCTCGCCCGGCACGGGGCGGGGACGGAGCAGCTCGAGCGAGAGCTCGAGGCGATCGTGGCGCCGGCGCCGGTCTTCCGTCTGGACTCGGACGTGGCCGCCGCAGCCGGCGTCGCGGCCGTGCTCCGCCGCTTCGACTCGGCGCCTTCTGGCGTGCTCGTCGGAACGCAGATGGTGGCGAAGGGGCACGACTTCCCGGCGGTCACGCTCGGCGTGGTGCTCGACGCCGACGCCACCCTTCGCTTTCCCGACTTCCGGGCCGAGGAGCGGACCTTCGCGCTGGTGGCCCAGCTTGCCGGGCGCAGCGGGCGCGGCGAGCGCGGGGGCCGCGTCGTCGTGCAGGCGCTCGACCCCGGCGCCCGGGCGCTCCGGCATGCCGCCGCCCACGACGCCGCGGGCTTCCTGGCCGAGGAGTTGGCCCGCCGGCAGGCACTCTCGTACCCGCCCTTCGGGCACCTCGTGCGGATCGTGTGCTCATCCACGGATCCCGCTCCCGATCTGGTCGCCGCCGAGGCGGTGCGCGCGCGAATCCTCGCCGCGGGGGTGCCGGTGCTCGGCCCCGCCCCGCTCTTCCGTCGCCAGGGCCGCCACCGGTCGCAGCTCGTCGTCCGGTCCCGTGAGCGAGCCACGGCGATCGCCGCGGTGCGGCACGCGGTGGAGGCCGTGGCGAGCGATCGCGCCCATGGGGCGGCGACGTTCGCGGTGGACGTCGATCCCCAGTAGAGCCGGGCCCCGTCGTGGGCGCGTTAGACTCGGCCCCCGATGCCCGCGAACCGTTCCACCGGCGAGAAGCGCGAGCGGCCGGACGATCGCGGACACGACGAGCGCGTCCAGGCCGACGAAGCACCCGCGCTCGATCCCGAGGTCGAGGCCCGGCGCATCGCCGCGACGTCGTTCATCCACAAGCTAGGCGACCCGGTCCTGAAGTCGAGCGCCACCGCTGTCGACCGCTTCGACGATTCGCTGCGCCGGCAGGTCAGCCGGATGACCGCGATCATGGACGACGCGATCGGCGTGGGCCTCGCCGCTCCCCAGCTCGGGGTATCGCAGCGGCTCCTGGTGTATCGAGTCGGTCCGGACGCGCCGGTGATCGCTCTGGCGAACCCGCGCGTCGAGTGGGCGAGCGACGAGAGCGAGATTCTCGACGAGGGCTGCTTGTCGATCCCCGGGATCACCGTCGACGTCGAGCGTCCCGTGTACGTGCGGGTGCGGGCGCAGGACGAGGGAGGCGAGGAGCGCCTCGTCGAGGCGTCCGGCCTCGAGGCCCGCGTGATCCAGCACGAGATCGATCACCTGAACGGCATCCTGATCCTGGATCGCACGTCCCGCGACGAGCGCAAGCGGGCGCTCCGCGAGCTGCGCGAAGCGGAGCGCCAGCGCGAGGCGGCCTGAGGCGCGCGGGGCTAGCTGCCCACTGGCTCGCTCAGCTCCGCGGTGAGCTGCTCGGTCAGATTCGGGCGGCCGTGGAACTGCGCCGGCGTGCTCTGAAAGAGGGCGACGGACCACCATCGTCCGCGCGGCCCGCCACGAGCGTCTGGGTCGTGTTGCGCTCCGGCATCAGCTCTGAGCCGCCGGGCGCCACCATGCCGGCCACGGCGCGAAGGAGAGCCGCGTGCGCCTATCCCTCCAGCCTCAGGAGCTCCTCGTACGCGGGCAGCGTAAGGAACTCCACGAACTCCTCGCGGCTCAGCGCCACCCGCTCGAAGACCGCACGCGACAGGTCCGGGCGGCCCTGGGTCTCGAACCACTCGTCGTCGCCGATCTCACCGCGGATCCGCTCGAGCTCGCTCACCTCCAGCTCCCTCACCAGCTCGGGGGTGACCGCCCTGCCGTCGTCGAGGGTCTGGCCGTGGCGGATCCACTGCCACACCTGGGCGCGGGAGATCTCGGCGGTGGCCGCGTCCTCCATCAGTCCGTAGATCCCCGCGGCGCCGTTGCCACGCAGCCACGAGGAGATGTACTGGATGCCGACGTTCACGTTCGACCGCAGGCCCGCCTCCGTTACCTCGCCGGGGGTCTCGGGGACCGACAGCAGGTCGTCGGCGCCGACCTCGACGTCCTCGCGCTGCCTATCGACCTGGTTCGGCCGGTCGCCGAGCACCTCGTCGAAGGCCTCGGTCGCCACCGGCACGGAGTCCGGATGGGCCACCCACGTACCGTCGAAGCCGTCGCCGGCCTCGCGCTCCTTGTCCGCGCGCACCGCCTCGAAGGCCCTTCGGTTTGCCTCCTCGTCCGTGCGGCTCGGGATGACTGCCGCCATGCCGCCCATCGCGTGGGCGCCGTGCCGGTGGCAGGTCTTCACGAGCAGCTCCGTGTAGGCGCGCATGAAAGGCACGGTCATCGTCACCGCCGAGCGGTCGGGCAGCACGAACTCGGGACGCGCCCGGAAGCGCTTGATCGTCGAGAAGATGTAGTCCCAGCGCCCCGCGTTCAGCCCCGCGGCGTGGTCACGAAGCTCGTAGAGGATCGCGTCCATCTCGAACGCGGCGGGCATCGTCTCGATCAGGACGGTGGCCTTGACGGTTCCCCGGTCGAGCCCGAGCGCGTCCTCGGCGATGATGAAGGCGTCGCGCCACAGGCGCGCCTCGAGGTGGGTCTCGAGCTTCGGGATGTAGAAGAGCGGCCCCGCACCGCGCCGGAGCAGCTCCTCGGCGTTGCGGTGCATGTACAGCCCGAAGTCGAGGAACGCGCCGGCCACGGGCTCGCCGTCGAGGCGGAGGTGGCGCTCCGGCAGGTGAAGCCCTCGAGGGCGGACCAGCAGCACGGCCGTCTGCTCGCCGAGCTCGTAGTGCTTGCCGTCCTCGTCGTGCTCGATCGTGCGCCGCACGGCGTCCGCGAGGTTGACCTGCCCGCGGATCATGTTGTCCCAATAGGGGGAGTTCGAGTCCTCGAAGTCGGCCATGAAGCCGTGGGCGCCGGAGTTCAGCGCGTTGATCACCATCTTGCGGCTCGTCGGACCGGTGATCTCGACGCGCCGGTCGCGCAGCGCCGCCGGCACCGGGGCGACGCGGAACTCCTCCGGGGCGCCCACGAAGTCGAGCGTGCCGCCGGCGTCGATCTCCGCCTGGCGCTCGCTCCGCCGGCGAAGCAGGCCGCGCCTGGTGTCGTCCAGCTCGTGGTGCAGGCGGGCCACGAGCTCGAGCGCGCCGTCGGCGAGCGCCTCTTCCTCGCGGGGGACGGACGGCCCCGCGATCTGGATCCCTGCCGTTCTCATGACCATGAGTGTTACCTGCCCGGGGCGGGTGAGGCGAGCACGCGCTCGCGGATCAGCGCGGCGAGCAGCTTCAACCCGAGGCGGCCGACCGCGCGCGCCGCATCCGCGAGCACCACCACCGAAACGCCGGCCTCGGGCGCGAACCTGGCAAAGTGGTGATCGAGCCGATCTCGAAGATCGAGCGCGGCCCGTCGGGCAGGTCCCCGCGGTGCCAGAGGGCGCGTTCGCCGCACGCCGACGCGCCGACGACGAGGCTCATGCGGCGCGGTCCGCTGCGCTCGAGGACCGGCGCGAGAAGCTCCCGCATCGACATTCAGTCGATGGACCGGGCGAGCAGCTCGAGCGGGTGGTAGACGGGCAGGGCGCGCCCCAGGCGCGCCGTGTGGGTGGTGATCTGGAGCGCGCAGCCCGGGTTCGCCGCCGCCACCGCCTCGGCGCCGGTCTCGAGCAGGTTGCGCGCCTTTCGCTCGCCGAGCTCGGCCGCAGGCTCCGGATGCATCAGGTTGTAGACGCCCGCGGAGCCGCAGCAGATCTCCCACTCCGCCGGCTCCGCGAGCTCGAGACCGGGGATCTCCCGCAGGAGCTGCCGGGGCTGCGCCCGCACTCCCTGGGCGTGCGCCAGGTGGCAGGCGTCGTGGTAGGCGAGCTTCATGCGCACCGGGCGGCGCTGCGCCCGCGTCCCCGCCTCGGCCAGGACCTCCGTCGCGTCGCGCACCTTGGCCGAGAAGTGGCGGGCGCGGTCCGCCCACTCAGGCTCGTCGCGGAGGACGTGCCCGTAGTCCTTCATAGACGACCCGCAGCCGGCGGCGTTGACCACAACCGTGTCGTAGCCCTCGAGCGCCGCGATCGTCCGCTTGGCCAACTCGCGCGCGGCCTCGTCGCCCGTGTGAAGCTGGAGCGCGCCGCAGCAGCGCGGTCGCCGCGGAGCGTGGACCTCAAAGCCCTCCGCGGCGAGGACCCGGGCGGTCGCCTCGTTCACGTGGCCGAAGAAGACCCGCTGGACGCAGCCCTGGAGCAGGGCGACGGTGCCGCGCTTTGCGCCGCGCGCCTCGAAGCGGCGCGGCAGGCGCTTCAGTGAGCGCCGCACCGAGGCGTCCGGGGCCAGCGCTGCCAGGCTGGCCAAGCGCGGCGCGAGCCGCCGCAGGCGCCGGCGCCGGGCGAGGCGGGTGACCCCGGTGCGCTGTGCCGACGCCAGGAGAGGGGCGGCGGCGCGCAGCCGTCCGGGGTGCGTGAAGAGCTCGAACACGAGCCGGCGGTACGCCCGCTCGGCGGCCGGCCGCTCGAAGTTGCGGTCGAGCTGGGCGCGTGTGTCCTCGATCAGCTTGTCGTACTGGACGCCCGACGGGCAGGCGGTGACGCATGCCATGCAGCCGAGGCACCGGTCGATGTGCTGCACGAGCGGCGCCGAGATCTCCTCGTGGCCCTGGCGCATCAGCACGATGCGTCCCCGCGGGGAGTCCATCTCCTCCTGCCAGACCAGATAGGTGGGGCAGGTGGGAAGGCAGAAGCCGCAGTGGACGCAGTCGTCGATCAGGTCGAGCGCGGGAGGGCGGACGTCGTCGAACCCGCTCACGGGGCGGCCCCGGGATTGCATACGCCGGCGGGGTCGAAGCGCTCCCGTACGCGCCGCATCAGCTCGCGCGCCCCGGGGTCGAGCCGGCCCCAGTGGTCCGCGCCGAGGTCGGGCGGCGCATCCAGGACCGTGACCATGTAGTCGCGGCGTAGCTCGTCGATAGCGGCGTCGGCCTCCTGCGGACTGCGGTCCTCGAGCTTCACCCAGCAGAGCCCGAGCGGCGCCCGCCCCGCCAGGCGCCCCCCGAGGCGGTCGGTCGCTGCGAACACGGCGGGCAGGTCCGTCTGGCGCGCGGAGATCCGCGCGACGGCCCACCGCGGCGACCGCTGACCCTCTCGCTGCACCCGCCAGATCGCATCGTCGTCCTCCACCACCTGAGCCTCGACGCCCTCGTTCGCCAGCATCCGCGCAGCCGCCTCCGCCTGCTCGCGCGCGGCGGCGCCGCCGAACCTGGCCAGCACGGCGCCGTCGCCGCCGCCCCAGCGGACGTCCAGCCCCATGTGCTCGAGCGGGGCGTGGGACAGCTTGCTCACGGCGCGGCCGAGTACCGCCCGGTCGCGCGTGCCGCCGGCCGCGGTGGCGGTCGCGGGCGGAAGCGGGTGCAGGCGGACCGTCACCTCGAGGATCGCGCCCAGGGTGCCGAGCGAGCCGGCGAACAGCTTTGCCAGGTCGTACCCGGCGACGTTCTTGATCACCTTGCCGCCCGCCCTCGCCACTGTGCCGTCCGAGAGTGCGACCTTGATGCCGACGACCAGGTCGCGGACGCCCCCGTAGCGCGAACGCAGGGGACCGGAGTCGCCCGCGGCGACGATCCCGCCGACGGTCGCGCCGCCGTCCGGTGGGTCGATCGAAAGCATCTGGTCGGCCTCGGCGAACGCGGCCTGGGCCCGCGCCAGGGGGACGCCCGCCTCGAGCACGGCGGTGAGGTCGCCGACGTTGTGCTCGAGGATCCGGTCGAGCCCAGCCATCGAGATCTCGACCGGGACCTCGCCGCGGTTCGCCGCCCATCCGAGCTTCGTGCCGCCGCCCCTGAACCGAACGGGCGTGCCGTCCTCGCCGGCGCGCCGCAGCGCGTCGACCACGCCCTCGGCGGTCGCCACCGCCATCAGAAGCGCTCCGCCAGTCCGGCCTGCTCGAGCGGGTGGCGGCGGTACGGGCCGGGGACCTCGCCGCACAACCTAGGCGTGGGCATCACCTTGCCCGGATTGGCGCGCTGCTCGGGGTCGAACGCGCAGCGCAGCCGCTGGAAGACGCCCAGGTCGGCGTCCGAGAACATCGCGGGCATGTAGCGCTTCTTGTCGATGCCCACCCCGTGCTCGCCGGTGATCGAGCCGCCCGCGTCCACGCATGCCTTGACGATCTGGCCTGCGCACTCCTCCGCGCGCTCGGCCTGCCCCTCCTTGCGACCGTCGTAGCAGACGAGCGGGTGCAGGTTGCCGTCGCCCGCGTGGAAGACGTTCGCCACCCGCACGTCGTACTCCCGGGCGAGCTCCTCGATCCGCCCCAACACCTCGGCGAGCCGGGTGCGCGGGATCACGCTGTCCTGGACGTAGTAGTTCGGGGCGACCCGTCCCATGGCGGCGAACGCCGCCTTGCGGGCCTTCCAGATCACCTCGCGCTCGGCCTCGTCGCGAGCCACGCGGATCGAGTCGGCGCCGGCCTGCTCGCAGATCCCCACCACCTGCTCGAAGCGCGCCGAGCACTCGGCCTCGGAGCCGTCGAGCTCGACGACCAGCGCCGCGCCCGCGTCTGGCGGATAGCCGGCGCGCGAGTAGTCCTCGGCGGCTCGGATCGAGAGGTTGTCCATCATCTCGATCGCGCCCGGGACGATCCCCCCCGCGACGATCTCGGAGACCACCTCGCCCGCCTGGCTCGTCGATCCAAAGAATGCCACGAGCGTGCGGATGGCCTCTGGCTTCGGGACGACGCGCAGCCAGACCTTGGTGGCGATGCCGAGCGTGCCCTCGGAGCCGACGAATGCGCCGACGAGGTCGTAGCCCGGCGGGTCGAGCTCCTTGCCGCCGACCTGGACCACCTCGCCGTCCGGCAGGACCAGCTCCAGACCGGTCACGTAGTTGGTCGTGAAGCCGTACTTGAAGCAGTGGGCGCCGCCCGAGTTCTCCGCCACGTTGCCGCCGATCGTGCAGACGATCTGGCTGGACGGGTCGGGCGGGTAGAAGTGGTCGGGCCCGACGGCCTGAGAGACGGCGACGTTGGTGACCCCCGGCTCGACCGCGACGCGCTGGTTGTCCAGGTCCACCTCGAGGATCCGGCGCATCCGGTTCAGCGAGATCAGGACGCCGTCGGCCACCGGGGTCGCTCCGCCCGAGAGCCCAGAGCCGGCGCCGCGGGCGACCCATGGAACGCCCGCGCGGTGGCAGGAGCGGACCACGGCCTGCACCTCCGCCGTCGAGCCCGGCAGGAGGACCGCGCCCGGGATGACCGCGTACTGGAGGAGCCCGTCCGACTCGTACGTGCGGAGCTGGTGCCGGTGGGTGATGACGTGCTCGTCGCCGATCGCGGCGCGCCACTCCGCGACGAGCGGGCCGAGATCGGGCCGGGTGGCTTCACTGCCATCCACCCGAGGACGGGGGTCGGTTGCGGGGACACCAGCACGCATATCGCACCACGAGCACGAGGCTCAGGACGGCACGATAGCCCGCGCGGCCGCTTGCCGGGCGCGATTGCGCTCGGTGCGGGAAACTCCCTGGCGTGCGGCTGGCGCTCTTCGTCACCTGCCTGGGCGACACCCTCTTTCCGTCCACCGGGCGGGCGGTGGTTCGCCTGCTCGAGCGGCTCGGCCACCAGGTCGACTTCCCCCTCGACCAGACATGCTGCGGCCAGATGCACATGAACGCCGGTTACCCCCGGGAGGGGATCGCGCTCGCGAGACGGTTCGCGCGGGTGTTCGCGGGCACGGAGGCGGTGGTGACACCGTCCGCCTCGTGCGCCGGGATGCTGCGCCAGCAGCTGCGGGGTGAGGACGGACCCCCCGTGTACGAGCTCTCGGAGCTGCTCGTGGACCGGCTCGGGGTCGAGGACGTGGGCGCCTACTTCCCGCACCGCGTGACCTTCCATCCGACCTGCCACTCGTTGCGCGAGCTGCGGGTGGGCGACCGGCCCCTTCGGTTGCTCCGCGCGGTGCGCGGAATCGAGCTGGTGGACCTGCCGCAGCCCGCCGAGTGCTGCGGCTTCGGGGGCACGTTCGCGGTCAAGAACGCCGACGTCTCGTCGGCGATGCTGGCCGACAAGGTACGCGCCGTCCTCGACACGGGGGCCGAGGTGGTCTGCGCGGGCGACAACTCCTGCCTCATGCACATCGACGGCGCCCTGACGCGGCAGCGCACCGGCGTGCGCACGGCGCACCTCGCGGAGGTGCTGGCGGCGTGAGCTTCCCGTCCGCTGCGCGCGTGACGCTGCGCGACTCGCAGCTCCGGCGCAACCTCGCCAAGGCGACCGGGGCGATCCGCGAGAAGCGAGCGGCCGTCGTGGAGCAGCTGCCGGACTGGGGCGAGCTGCGGGGCGCGGGGCGGGCGGTGAAGGACCAGGCGCTCGCCGACCTCGATCGGCATCTCATGGCTCTCGAATCGGCCGTCGCCGCGGCCGGCGGCCAGGTTCACTGGGCGAAGGACGGCACCGAGGGGTGTCGGATCGTGGCGGAGATCGCGCGGTCCCATGGGGCCGGCGAGGTGGTGAAGGTCAAGTCGATCGCGACCGACGAGATTCGGCTGAACGAGGCCCTCGCGGCCGCAGGTGTACGCGCCGTCGAGACCGACCTTGCCGAGCTGATCATCCAGTTGGGCGACGACGTCCAGTCGCACATCCTCGTGCCGGCGATCCACAAGAACCGCGCCGAGATCCGGGAGCTGTTCGCCCGCGAGTTGCGCCTGCCGGAGCTGAGCGACGAGCCGGCCGCGCTGGCGGAGGCGGCGAGGCTTCACCTGCGGCGTAAGTTCCTCGACGCGCGGATGGGCGTTTCCGGCGCCAACTTCGCGGTCGCGGAGACCGGCACGGTATGCGTCGTCGAGTCCGAGGGCAACGGGCGGATGTGCACGACGCTGCCGGAGGTGCTCGTGACGGTCATGGGCGTCGAGAAGCTCGTACCGGCCTGGCGCGACATGGGCGTGTTCCTCCAGCTGCTGCCGCGATCATCGACCGGCGAGCGGATGAACCCGTACACGTCGTTCTGGACCGGCGTCCGCCCCGGCGACGGCCCCGAGGAGTTCCATCTGGTGCTGCTCGACAACGGCCGCACGGACGTGCTGGCCGACCGCGTCGGCCGCCAGGCGCTTCGCTGCATCCGCTGCTCGGCGTGCCTGAACGCATGCCCGGTCTACTCGCGAACGGGTGGCCACGCGTACGAGTCCGTCTATCCGGGGCCGATCGGGGCGATCCTGACGCCCCAGCTGCATCGCCTCGAAGAGGGCCGCTCCCTGCCGTACGCCTCGAGCCTATGCGGCGCCTGCTACGAGGTCTGTCCCGTCGAAATCGACATCCCGCGGGTGCTCGTGCACTTGCGGGGTCGGGTGGTGGACGGCGAGCCGGCGTGGAAGCCGGAGAAGGCGGCGATGCGCATGCTCTACCGGGCGTTCGCCTCCCGGCGGGCCTACGAGGCCGCCCAGCGGGCCGGCCGCCTCGGCTCGCGGCCGCTGGCACGCCGTGGGCGAATCGAGCGGCTCCCGTTCCCGCTCTCGGGCTGGACCGTAACGCGCGATCTGCCGGAGCCGCCCAGCGAGACGTTCCGGGAATGGTGGCGGCGCGAGCGCGGCGGCGGCCCGTCCGGCGCCGAGCGCGGCGGCGCCGAGGGCAGCCCGGGCCGGCCCGGCAATCCACGCCTTCGACCTTTTGCTGCTTATTCCCGCAGAAGGTCGAACGCGTGGGCCGGCGGACGGGGTCCGGGGTCCACTGGACAGGCACGGGGCGGTCCCGCGTCCGCCGGGAACGCCCGCGAGGCCATCCTCGGTGCAATCCGGTCGGCGCTGGCCGACCGGCCGCCGGCGCCCGAGGTGCCGCGGCGCTACCGGCGGCGCTCGAAGCGCGGGCGCCGCGAGATCGTCGCCACCTTCGCCGAGCGCGTGGGGGAGTACCGGGCGACGGTGCGGCTGGTGTCGGCGGGCGGCGTGATCGACGCGATCTCGGAGCTCTGCCGCGAGCGCGGCGCCCGCAGGCTCGCCGTGCCCGGCGACCTCCCGGACGAGTGGCGGCCGGAGGGCGTCGATCTCATCCGCGACGCCCCGCTGTCGCCGCAGGAGCTCGACCGGCTCGACGGCGCCCTCACAGGCTGTGCGCTCGGCATCGCCGAGACGGGCACGATCGTGCTCGACGGCGGCCCGACCCAGGGGCGGCGGGCAGTCACACTCGTGCCGGACTACCACCTCTGCCTCGTGGCCGCGGACCAGGTGGTGGATCTGGTGCCGGAGGCCGTTGAGCGGCTCGAGCCCGCGGTGCGCGAGGGCCGCCCGCTGACGTTCGTGTCGGGGCCATCCGCCACCTCGGACATCGAGCTGAACCGCGTCGAGGGCGTCCACGGGCCGCGAACGCTCCACGTCGTGGTCGTCGCCGAGGAGAAGGCAGCCGGATGACCGACTTCAGCGTGCACGCGGCGCTCACCACCCCCTTCGACGCGGAGGGAGATCCGCACGTGGCGGCGCTGCAGGCTCACGTCGAGGTGCTGGTCGAGGACGGTTTGGACGGCGTTGTCGTGGCCGGCACGACCGGGGAGGGGCCGCTGCTCGAGGAGGCCGAGATCGAGACGGTCGTTGCCGCGGCCGTCGAGGCGGCCGGCGACCGGCTCGAGGTCATCGCCCACGTCGGCCGGTCCAGCACACGCGCGACGGTGCGGCTCGCGGCGGCGGCGGCGCAGGCCGGCGCCGACGCGCTGATCGCGGTGACGCCGTACTACTTCGCCCTCGGCGAGCAGCACCTCCTGCGCCATTACGAGGCCTTGCTGGGCGTGGCCACCGGCATGCCCGTCCTCGCCTACACCTTTCCGGAGCGGACCGGGAACGAGCTGCCGGCCGAGGTGCTGGATCGCCTCGCGGGCGAGGGCCTGGCCGGACTGAAGGACTCCACGAAGTCGCCCGAGCGCCACCGCGAGTACCTCGAGGTCGCTCGCCGCCATCCGCAGCTGCGGGTGATGATCGGGTCCGAGAGCCTGACCCTGCAATCGCTCCGCGGCGGCGGAGCGGGGGCGATCTCGGCGCTCGCGAACGCCCGCGCCGACGTGCTGCTTCGGCTTCGAGACCACCCGAGCGAGGAGGCGCAGGAGGAGGTGGACGCCGCCCGGGAGCAGCTCCCGGACATACCGCTGGTGAAGCGCGCGGTCAGCGAGCGTCTGGCGGACCGTGGCGTCCACTATTCGCCCTTGCCCCGGGCGCCGCTTGGAACGTGAGCGCCGCCATGAGCCACGGCGAGGCGCCGACGGGCGGCGCGGCCGCCGAGCCCGCCGTCTAGCGTCGAACCGGTGCGGACCGTCTACCTCGGAACCTCGGACTTCGCCGTCACGGTCCTCGAGCGCCTCGCCGCGACGCCCCATCGGCCGGTGCTGGTGGTCAGCCGTCCCGACCGCCCCCGCGGGAGAGGGCAGAGGCCCGGCCCACCGCCCGTGGCGGAGGCGGCCCGGCGACTCGGGATCGAGCTGCTACAGCCGGAGAGCGTGAACGACGAGGCGGCCCGGGCCCGGGTCGCGGAGGCGGCGCCCGAGGCCGTTTGCATCTGCGCCTTCGGGGCGCTGCTGAAGGAGCCGCTCCTCTCGCAGCACGAGATGCTGAACGTCCACCCGTCGCTGCTGCCGCGCTGGCGGGGGGCGGCCCCGATCGAGCGAGCGATCGAGGCCGGTGACGAGGAGACCGGCGTGTCGATCATGCGCCCCACGCAGGAGTTCGACGCCGGGCCGGTGTGCCTCCAGCGCGCTGAGCGGATCCGCCCCGACGACGACTACGGCAGCCTTGCTAGCCGCCTGGCGCAGCTGGGCGGCGAGCTGCTCGTCGAGGTCCTCGACACACGGCCGTCCTGCCGCCCGCAGCCCGAGGAGGGGGTCACCTATGCGGAGAAGATCGGGCCCGGGGACCGCCGGCTCGAGCCGCGGCGGGCCGCCGAAGAGCTCGAGCGCCGTGTCCGCGCGCTCACCCCGCACGTGGGCGCGTACGTCGAGCTGCCGTCGGGCGAGCGGCTCGGAGTGGTGCGCGCCGCCTTCGCGGCCGCCGACGACATAGCGCCGGGCGAGCTGGCCGCACGCGATGACCGGCTGCTGTACGGCGCCAGCCCGGGCGCGCTCGAGCTGCTCGAGGTGCAGCCGGCGGGGAAGCGGGCGATGGCGACCGCCGAATGGCTGCGGGGCCACCGCCGGCTGCTGGCCGAAGCGTAAGGCGGCGCCACGCCGGACCTCTCCGCCGCCCCGCTGAGTACGGTTAGTGCGAGCGTCATGCCGGTGGCGGGGACAGCGAGGTGAAGCTCGGGCCCGAGTGTCCGGCCTGCGGCGAGCCGTGGCTCCGCGGCACGAACCTCGCCGGGCGCTACCGCTGCGTCAACTGCCTGCGGCGCTTCGAGCTTTGCTCCCACTGCCCCCACTGCGGCGCCCACTCGACGATCGCCCGGATGTCGGACACGGCGAACGTCATCTGCCGCAACTGCGGCAACTCGATGCTCGAGCCGATCTAGCCGGGCGCCCGAGCGATCTCCACGGGGATCCCGTTCGGGACCGCGTTGCCGGAGACCGGCTCGACCACAGTCTCGTCCGCGAGCACGTTGCTGTTCACCCCCACGTGAACGTGGGGGCCGTCCGTCTCCATCTCGAGTCCACAGGTGGCTTCGCGGAAGGGGCACGTGCGGTAGTGGAGGGCCACCGGCCGACCCTACCGTCGAAGCTCGATCCAGAGCGCGCGCGATGCGCAGAGGAGTTGCCCTTCCGAGTCGAACAGCGCCGCGGCCGCGTGGCGCTTGCGGCCCTCGACCGCGAGCGGCCAGGAGACGATGACGTGGGGTTCGCCGATCTTCACCGGGGCGTCCAACCGGGCGGTGAGGCTCGCCAGTACCAGCGGGGGGCCGGCGCCGAAGTTCGCCACCGGTGCGCTCGTCGGGCAGTCGAGCGCCGCCCACACGCACTCCGGGCAGACGTGGCCGCGCCCGTCAGCGACCGATTCGTCCGGGGTCCACTCGACCGCAAAACGGCGCTCGGCCAGCTCGCCGGGGAACAGGCGCAGGCCGTCGCCCGGGTCGCGCTCGGGACCGCACACGACGCAGGTGCGAAAGGGGTGGTTCGCGCTCCAGTGCTCTCGGCCGGCGTCCGAGGCGGCGCGCGCCCGCTCCGGGGAGACGGGCTCGGGCGCCTCCAGCGAGAGCTCGCCGGGCGCGGCCGTCGCGACGAGCGTGTCGGCGTCGCGCAGCTCGAGCCCGTCGCCGTCCCCGACCACGCGCAGCGGGCGCTCGAGGGGCGGCGGCGCGCGAAGCGACACTTCGGCCACGCCGGCGTCGAGGCGCCCCGCGAGGAGGCCGCAGGTGTAGCCGCCGTTCGCGGATCCCGGCGGCCCGTTGAAGCGTGCCGGAATGACCAGGGAGTCAGTCACTCGGGCGCGCGGGCAGCGAATCGAGCGCCTCGCGGAGGTCCTCGACCGTCTGGTAGCTCAGCCCGACGACCGGGTCGTGCCGGTAACGGACGATGCCTTCCTCGTCGACGATCACGACCACGCGGTTCGTGCCGCCGATCGGCCTGCGCGCACCGTACGCCTTCGCCACCGCGCCGTCATTGTCGGCTAGCAGCGGCACGGTCAGGTTGTGGCGGTCGCGGAACTCGGCGTGCGACTCGACGCTCTGAGACGAGATCCCCACGACCGTGGCGCCCAGCCCGGCGAACGCCTCCGGCTGGTCGCGGTAGGAGCAGAACTGCCTGGTGCAGACGGCGGTGTTGTCGCCCGGATAGAAGAGCAGGACCACCCGCTCGCCACGGCGGTCGGACAGGCGAAATCTGCCCTCGGTCCCGTCCAGCTTGAAGTCGGGCGCCGGGTCTCCCACCTCTGGGCGCTTGGCCATGTATCTCCTCTCTGGGGCGTGCGGGGCAAGCATACGGTGGCGGCTACGAGCGCCGGTACAGCGCGTACAGCGCCCCGCACAGGCAGGCGGCGCCCGCCAGGAAGGCCACCTCCACCTGGAGCACCGGGTCATCGAAGTCCGCGACCAGGAGGAAGAGCACGAAGCCGGCTGCCGCGGCGACCCAGCAGGACGCGGCTAGCGGGGCCCGGCCGTGCGCCAGCAGGGCCTGGTTGAGCGTCGCCGCCGCTAGGTAGAGCCCCATCCCCATCGAGACGAGCACGAGGCCGCCGCGCTCGTACTCGAAGTCGCCGCCGAACAGGAGGTCCATCAGCGCCGGTCCCCCCGCCAGCATGACGAGCGCCACGCACGCGGCGAACCCGGCGACCGCCGCGAGCGTGAGGTTGATGCTGCGCCTGAACGGGTCCGTCTCGCCGCCCGCGCGCAGGCGCGTCAGGTGGGGGAGGATCGAGGTCTGGACGGCCTGGAAGAGCACGAGCGGCGCCCGCGCGAGCAGCAGGACGTTGAACGTGAATCCGGCGAGCGCCGCGCCGCGAGCCCCCTCGCTCGCCTCCACGAGCAGCGGGCCGGCGTTCAGGAACGTCTGCTCGCTCACCATCACCAGGAGCACAGCGGCGGCGAAGCCCGAGCCGTGGGCGAGGGTGAACTCGGGTTCCCGCCCCGCCGGCTCCTCGCGGGCGGCGGCGTCGAGGCGAGCCGCGTCGCGCTCGTGCTCACCCTCCAGCGCGGGCCTGATCCTCCGCGCCAGCGCCGGCGGGACCACGGCGAGCGACACGATCGGAGCCGCCGCCATTCCCAACGCCACCGCGGTCTCGCCCTCTGCGATGCCGATCGCGACCGCCAGCGCGAACAGGCAGCGCGAGCTCGCCTCCATCAGAACCAGGCCGCCGTACAGGCCGAAGCGATGGTGGCCGGCCAGGAACCCGCGCGCGAAGTAGCTCGCCGCGTAGGCCACGACCGCCACGAGCAGGATCCAGTAGAGGGCCGCCGAGCCGCCGAACAGGCTGTTCTGGATCGGACCGCGCAGCGCGAGGGCGATCGCCGCGAACAGGGCGGCGAGTGCCAGCTGGATGGTCGCCGCGACGCGGAGGTGCCCGGTTCCGGCCAGCCCGCGCGCGTCGCGGTCCGCAATCGTCCGTGACAGCAGCTGCTCCACCGGCCTGTAGAGCACCGAGGCCGTGATGAAGAGCGCCGACCACAGGAGCGCGACGCGGCCGTACTCGTCGTCGCTCAGCGAGTAGCTAGCGAGCGAGAAGTAACCGAAGGTGATAAGGCCGGTGGCGCCGATCCCGAGCGAGAGGACCGCCGCACCGCGGCCGTATGACCGGGTGCTACGCGTCGACGCGGACAAGCGCCATCGTCCACGGCAACGGAGACCGGGCCTCCTCGACCGTTCCGTAGCGCGAGAGCAGCGACACGAACGCCCGCTTCGACCAGTGGTTCACGTGGCCCGGGGTGTTGCCGAGCTCGCGCAGGTAGGCGCCGCGACCGACGTTCAGGGCGCGCCAGAGCGGCTCGCGTGGCACGGACACGAGCAGCCAACGGCGCGCCACCCGGGCGATCTCCGCCATCGTGGCCTCCGGCTCGGGCACGTGCTCGAGCACCTCGATCGCCGCGGCCATGTCGAACTCGCCGTCCCCGAACGACAGCCGGGTGGCCTCCTCGGCGCGGAACTCCAGGTTCGGCCGCCTCCGCTTCCCCCACTCGGCGCGAAGCTCGGGGTCGTCCAGGTCGATGCCCACGATCCGACCGTCGCCGAGCCGGTCCGCCCACTGGACCGTCAGGACTCCCTCGCCGCAGCCGACATCGAGGACCGAGTCCGGAGCGGCGATCTCCCAGAGCTCGTCGAGCGCCGAGTGGAAGCCGCTCATGAGGCGCCTGACCAGCGGGTTCGAGGAGCCGTACTTGTCGTAGGTGTTGCCGGTGGGGACCTCGGCCGCGGTCGTGCCTGCGCTCAAAGCTTCAGGGCCTCTCGCTCTTCGGTCTTGCCCGTCGCCCGCCCGGCGCGCGCGCCGGTCGTGGCGGCCTGGCCGGTGGCCTCTGCACCGGGCTCGTAGTGCGAGGGCTCGACGCCCAAGTGGAGCTCCACCCGCCGCACCCGCTCGAGGATGCGCTGCTGGAGCACACGCGACCCGGCGAGGATGTCGCCGATCACGCCCAGGGCGGCGAGCTGCACAGCGACGATGAAGAGGGTGGCGCCGAGGATCAGCGACTGGATGTGCCCCTCGCCCTCGCCGGAGAAGAAGAACCACAGGAAGCGCGCCCAGATCACCGCGCCGATCAGTGCGACGACGGCCGCCGCGGCGAGGAACACCCGCAGCGGTTCGTACAGCGTGTAGATCCGGAAGATCGAGGCGGCGTTTCGGCGCACGTACGCCCACATCGACGGGAACAACCGCGAGTCGCGCGTCTGCTCGTTCGTCCGGACCGGGACGTGCTCGACGGCCACGAGCATCTTGCCGGCCTGGATTATCGACTCGAGCGTGTAAGTGAACTTCGATACCACCTGCATCTGGAGCGCGGCCTCGCGGTTGTAGGCCCGGAAGCCGGAGGTGGTGTCGGGCACGGTCGTGCCCGACGCCCGCCGTACGACCGCGCTGCCCCACCGTTGAAGCCGCTTCTTGAGCGGCGAGAAGTGGTCGAGCTGGTCGGTCTCGCGGTCGCCGATCACCATGTCCGCCTCGCCGGCGAGGATCGGCGCCACGAGCTTCGCCACGTCGCCGCCGAGGTACTGATTGTCCGCGTCGGTGTTGACGATGATGTCCGCGCCGAGCTTGAGGCAGGCGTCCAGTCCCGCCTGGAATGCCGCCGCCAGGCCCTTGTTGTTCGTGAGGCGCACGATGTGGTCGACGCCGTGCGCGCGCGCCACCTCGACCGTGCGATCGCTCGACCCGTCGTCTATGACGAGCCACTCGACGTCGTCGATGCCGGGGAGCTCACGCGGCAGGTCCGCGAGCGTGGCGGGCAACGTGAGCTCCTCGTCGAAGCACGGGATCTGGATGATCAGCTTCATCGGCCCCGTAGCGTAGACAGCGGGTCCGCGGGTGCCGCTTCGGTCCGCGCAATCGCGGTCGCCGCGTCGGGCCGAGGGCCCGGGATCTGGCTCCACGCACGGAGGCCGACTGGGACGCGGGGCTCGACACCAGCCTCAAGGGCGCATGGCTGTGCCTCAGCCAACCGGGCGCTGCGCCCCGGGCTGCGCGGGGAGCCCTGCGCGCGTGGGGTGTCATGAGAAGTGGGGGTTATGGAACGAAAACTCATGACACCCGTGGCCCGCGGCCGACCATGGCGAACCCGGCTCAGGGTAAGGGTGTCCGGGCGGGCGGATTCACGTTCCCGCCGGCGATGCGGGTCTCCGTTTACGGGATGCTTGCAGGGAATTCACATCCGCGTGAATGGCGGGAGGAACTCCCTCCCCCGGGTAGTAACAGGTACGTACGTCTCGTTCACCGGCCGGCAACACCTCTGCTAGCCTGCCACCCTTCGCGAACCCGGCTGCATGGAGCTACGAACCCGATGACCACCGTCCTCGCCTATCTGGATCCCGGCAGCGGGAGCATGATCCTGCAGATCATCGCGGGCGGGCTCGCCGCGGTCGCCGTGACCGCCAAGCTGTACTGGGGTCGGCTCATGAGGTTCCTGCGGATCCGCAAGGAGGAGCCGGAGGCCGCAAAGGCGGAGACCGCGCGCGGGACGGACCCCGGTTAGGCGCCCGCCTAGGCCGGCGCCCGTTCGCGCATCGCCTACCATTCGCCGCCGCTCCGGGCGGGGCGAACGAGACAGTCGGCCGCCGCCCCGGCGGGGGCGACGGACGCATGTCTTATTCCGAAAGGCACACCTCGGCCGGGCCCTCGCCCTCGAAGGCCGGCCCCGGCGGCGCCGGCCTAGAGCCGGGCTCCTTCCGGGACCCGGAGAGCAGGGTCTTCTATGCGGGCGATCGCGTCTATAGGGCGCTGTCGCCGGATGGGCTCGCCGACTTCGAGGCGCTCGCCGCGACGGGCCTGCTTGACGACGAGCGCGTCGTCCGGACGGAGCGCGCGGACGACGGCGTCGTAGCGCTCGGCGACCTGCTCGTCCACCAGCCGGCAGGGATCCTGCGGCACGAGCGCGTCCCGTTCGTGTCGTACCCCTACGAGTGGCCGTTCTCGATGCTGAGGGACGCCGCGCTCCTCCAGCTGGACCTGCTGCTCGCGGCGCTCGAGCGCGACATGGTCATGAAGGACTCGACGCCGTACAACGTCCAGTTCAAGGGCGCGCGTCCGATCTTCGTGGACATCGGCTCGTTCGAGCGGATGCGGGAGGGCGAGCCCTGGGTGGGCTACCGCCAGTTCTGCATGCTCTATCTCTACCCGCTGCTCCTGCAGTCGCTGAAGGGGGTGCCGTTCCAGCCGTGGCTGCGGGGGTCGATCGATGGGATCGCCCCAGGCCAGATGCGCGCGTTGCTCTCGTTCCGCGACCGCTTCAGGAGGGGCGTCTTCACGAACGTCTTCCTCCACGCGCGGCTCGAGCGGCGCTACGCCGACCGGCCCAACCAGGTGAAGCAGGAGGTGCGACGGGTCTTCAAGAAGGAGCTGTTCGTGTCGAACGTGCGCAAGATGCGCAGGCTCGTCGAGCGGCTCGCCTGGAACCCGCCGGAGGGCGTCTGGACCGCGTACGGGGAGCGCAACACCTACACGGACGACGACACCAGGCGCAAGGAGGACTTCGTGCGTGAGGTGGCGCGCGCTCGCGACTGGAGGCTGGCGTGGGATGTCGGCGCCAACAACGGCCGCTACTCGCGGATCGCGGCGGAGGGGGCCGCGACCGTGGTGGCCTTCGACGCCGACCAGGGCCCGGTCGAGCTGCTCTACCGCGACCTCCGCGGCGAGGCGGACGAGCGGATCCTGGCGCTCACGATGAACGTCGCCGACCCCTCCCCGGGGCTGGGCTGGCGCGGGCTCGAGCGCAGGTCGCTGGCCGACCGCGGCAGGCCGGACCTCGTCCTGGCCCTCGCGCTCGTGCACCACCTGTGCATCGGCGCGAACGTGCCCATGAGTGAGGTCGTCGACTGGTTCGCGTCGCTTGGGGCCGCGCTCGTCGTCGAGTTCCCCACACGCGAGGACCCGATGGTGAAAAAGCTCTTGGCCCCCAAGCGCGAGGGGCTCCATCCCGACTATGAGATCGACTTCTTCGAGCGCCGGCTCGGCGAAGCGTTCGACGTCGAGCGCTCGGCGCGCCTCCAGTCGGGGACGCGGGTGCTCTATTACGCGCGGCCGAAGCGGGGATGAGCACCGCGGAGGCGTCCGCTCCGCCGCGTTCGCGCAGCACGCTGAGGGAAGCGGTCTGGGCCTACCTCAACCTCGCCGTGCTCTGGACCTTCGCGGTCGCCCAGCCGCTCTTCGATCTGCTTAAGGACAACCCGGAGTTCTTCGCCGCCCGCGGGTCGGCGGGGTTCGACATCGTGAGCTTCTCCGTCCTAATTGTGGTGCTGCCGCCGGCGGTGCTGCTCGGGGTCGAGCTGCTCGTCGGGCTGGCGGGCGGCCCGGCCCGCCGCGGCGCGCACGTCGTGCTGCTGGGCATGCTTGTGGCGCTGATCGCGGCGCAGGCCCTGAAGAAGGCGATCGACGCGTCGGATCCCGTCCTGATCGCAGTCTCGCTCGCGATCGGCGCGGCCCTGGCCGCGCTGTGGGTGCGCGCCGAGCCGGTGCGTTCGTTCCTGAACGTCCTGTCGCCGGCGCCGATCGTCTTCCTCGCGCTCTTCCTGTTCAGCTCTCAGATCTCGGAGCTCGCCTTTCCGGACGAGGCGAGGGCGCGGACCATCGGAGGGGTCACCCAGGCCCCGATCGTGATGGTCCTGTTCGACGAGCTACCGGTGAACACGCTCCTCGACGACCGTGGGGAGATCGACGCCGAGCGCTACCCGGGCTTCGCGGAGCTGGCCCGCGACGCCACCTGGTTCAAGAACGCCTACACCGTTTACGACTCGACGGAGCGCGCGCAGCCGGCGATCATGGACGGGAACCTGCCGGAGCGGGGCAGGCAGCCGATCTCGTCGGACCACCCGAACAGCATCTTCTCGCTGTTCGGCAGGACGCACCGGATGAACGTCTCGGAGGAGGCCACGACGGTCTGCTCGCGGGACCTCTGCGAGGACCAGCGGCTCGACGAGTCCTACGGCGACCGCATGAGCTCGATGGCCGAGGACCTCGGGCTCGTCTGGCTGCACGTGGTCTCGCCCCCTGACATCGAGGCGGAGCTGACGAGCGTATCGGAGAACTGGGGCAACTTCGGTGGTGACGACGAGGAGGCGGCGGCCCGCGAGACGGTCACCGAGGAGACCGAGGCGCTCAACACGCGCGCCAACCTGAACCGCGGCCGGCCGGCCCGCTTCCAGGAGTGGATCGACGCCATCGACCCGGGTGGCCGACCCGGGCTCAACTTCAAGCACACGCTGTTGCCGCACGTGCCGTGGCAGTACCTGCCGTCCGGCCGGCTGTACCGACGCCTCCCCAACGACGCCATCCCCGGGCTCTCGAACTACGCCTACGAGGACCAGGGCCAGCTCGACGTGCTCCTCCAGCGCCACTACCTCCAGACCGGCTTCACCGACCTGCTGCTCCGGCGCCTGTGGGACAAGCTGAAGCGCGAGGGCATGTGGGACGACGCGCTGATCGTCGTAGCGGCCGACCACGGCGTGGCCTTTCCCCACCGCCGCGAGCGCCGGCGCCTCCGCCGCGACACCGCCGCCGAGATCGCTCCCATTCCGCTGCTGATAAAGGCGCCCGGCCAGGAGCGGGGGAGGGTCGACGACGCCTGGGTCGAGACGATCGACATCCTGCCGACGGTCTTCGACGTGCTGAACCTCGATCCCAGGGTCGAGATGGACGGCAAGTCGGCCTTCAGCGACGAGGTTCAGAACCGCCACGAGCTGCGCTTCCTGATCCGCAACACGTTCGAGGTGTTGCGGATCCCGGCCGCGCAGTTCGAGCGGGAGCGCCAGCGGATCGTCGACCGGAACCTTCGCTTGTTCGGCACTGGCCGCGACGGCCCGAGCCGGATCTACCGGATCGGCCCCCGCCCGGAGCTGATCGGCCGGCCGGCCAGCGCCGCGGGCGAGCGGCTGCCGGTCGAGTTCTCCTATGCGAGCGAGTACGGGCACGTCGACCCGGGCTCCGGGTACGTCCCAACGCACGTGGTCGGGCACGTTGACGGCCAGGAGCGGCCGGGGCGCCACATCGCGGTCGCCGTCAACGGCACGATCGTCGCCGTGGGCAACACGTTCGAGCTGGTCGTCGGCGACGAGGGCGAGCTCGTCTCGGCGATGGTGCCCGAGTCCGCGTTCCGACCGGGCCGCAACCGGGTCGAGGTGCTCGAGGTTCCCCCGGGCGCCGGCTAGCGCCGCGGCCGCTAGAGCTCAGACAGGCACTGCTCGACGTCCTCGAGCAGCTCCTCGGTGTCCTGGCGGACCTCGGGCTCGACGTACAGCAGCGCGCTCCCGATCTGCTCCGCGCCCTCGGCCTTGCCCGCAAAGCTGGCCCCCTCCGCCTCGCCGGAGGTGAGGAAGAACTTGATCCGCGGGCCGTTCTCGTCGGCGTTCAGGACGATGCCGTCGTCGCCATCGAGGCGGGCGTCGATGCCCTTGTCCTCGGTCAGGCACTCGAGCGCCACGGCGCGCTTGTCGGATTCGTCCTTGGCCGGGCCGGCGTCGCTCGAGCCGCACCCCGCCAGGGCCGCCAGGAGCAGGGGAAACATGAGGAGCGGGCGCTTCACAGCGGCGGAGGGTAGTGGAGCCCTCGGTCCAGATCCGGCGGCGCCGCCGCGCCTATCGGAGCGGGCTCACCCGCCGCCACAGCCCACGCACATCCTTGTACACGGGCTTGGGGGTGTCGTTCTCCTCGATGAGGCTCTTGTTGTTCCAGGGCGGAGTGCTCCATCCGTTCGGCGCGCCCCCGGCCCACGTGGGATGGACCCGGAAGTCGCGCAGCGCCCAGTGGATCGACCCGTTGACGTACGGCTTCGAGGCGTGCACCGCGAGATGGTCGCGCACGAACTTCTGCTGGAACTCGTAGGTGCCCGGCTGTTCGACGGGGCCCGGTCCCTTGGCCTCCGCCCCGAACTCAGTGATCATGAGCGGAAGCCCGGGGTTCGCGGCGTGCAGGCTGTCGAGGTACGGGCCGAGCTCCTCGAGGACCGTCGGCCCGCGCTGAAGGTTCGGTACGTACGAGGGGTACCATCCGAAGTACTCGTTGACGCCAAGCACGTCCAGGTACTGGAACGCCACGCTCGTGAGCGGCTCGCCGAGCCGGGCCTGCCGGTCGAACGCCACGAAGCGTGTGTCGTCGAGCTCCCGCACCGCGGCCGACGAGTCGCGGATGTACCGCACCAACCCCGGCCCGATCACGCCGGCCTCGGTGCGCCCGCCGGCGGGCTCGTTCGTCAGCGACCACGTGAAGATCGACGGGTGGTTGAGGTTGCCCGATACCGTGAGCAGGGCGGCCCGGGTGGCCGCGGCGCGTATACCGGGCTGGTCGAAGAAGCTGTTCGGCAGCTGGTAGACGGGGGCCTGGACCCAGTAGAGGATCCCGAGCCGGTCGAACGCCTCGATGAAGGCGGGGTGGAGCGGGTAGTGGGAGCGGGTGACCGTGGCGCCCAGGTTGCGCAGGCGGCGTACGAGCAACCGGCGCGTCGCGGGCCCAAGCGCTCCGCCCTCCTCGAGGTCGTCCTCGTGGATGCTCGCTCCGCGCAGGTTCAGCTTGCGACCGTTCAGCAACATAGCCCCGCCGCGGGTCTGGAGCTTGCGGACGCCGAAGCTGAGGCGGTAGGCGGCCCGCCGCTCGCCGTCCGCCTCGGCGCTCACGGTGAGCTTGTAGAGTGAGGGGCGGCCCGGCTGCCACAGACGCGGGCGCCTGATCGTGAAGCGGGTCGTCAGCGTGCGCGCGGCCCGCGGCCGCACGGTCTCGGGGTCCAGCGTGATCTCCTCGCCGTCGACGTCGAGCGTGAGGGTGACGTCGCGCTCCGTCCTCGTGAAGTTGCGGAGCGTGGTGCGCACCTCGACCCTCGCCGGCCCGCGGAGGCGCGGAAGCCGCGGCAGCACCTGTACGTCCTCGATGTCCACCGTGTCGACGCGGCGGACGTAGACCTCGCGCAGCAGCCCGCCGAAGTTCCACCAGCCACCCGTGCCGAAGCCGTGGACCGCCGCGGGGCGCCAGTGCGTCAGGTCCCACCTGCTGCGGAGCGTCGAGACCTTCACGATCAGCGTGTTGTGCCCCTTGCGCAGTCCCTTGAGCTCCGCCTCGAACGGAAACATGCCCGTGAAGCCGCCGATCTGGCGTCCGTTGAGCCATACCTTCGTCCGGTAGTTCGACCCCTCGAAACGGACCTTCCAGAAGTGTCGGGCGTCCTCCGGGGAGCGCGGGAGGCGGAACTCCCTTCGATACCAGCCGACCGACGGGTAGTTGAAGAGCGTGTCGGTGGCATTCCAGTTGTGGGGAACCGTGATCGGCGTCCAGCCGGTCAAGTCTTTCTGCGCGTACCAGCGCTCCACGTCGCCGACGAGGCCGTCGTCCTGGCGGAAGTACCAGCGCCCGCCGAGCAGCAAGCGCCCCGCCTGGCCCTCACGTATGAGCGGCTTTCCACTCGGAAGCTCGACCTCGAGCGGGGGCGGCGGGGGAGGGGGAGGTGGCTGCACCGGCGGCTGCCCAGGCTGCGGTGCGGACGGCGATCCTCCCTGCGCGTGCGCGGCCACCGGCAGCGCCGCTAAGACGGCCAGCCAGATGA
>JACVRW010000082.1 GCA_014534235.1 Thermoleophilaceae bacterium
CCACGAGGCGCTCTGGCATCTTGGAGGGGCGTGCGCCGAGGCGAGGAGCGCGGGCGGAGGAGCGGGTGGCCTCTACGGGGTCACGCGGCCCGCGGACCCGGCTTCTGGCTGGAAGCCACCACTGCTTGCCCGCTGCCGGGTGGCGGCGGCCGCCCGCGTGGGCGCCGGGATCAGCGCCGCGGCCACGACCACAAGCGCGAACGCGAGTGAGCGGATGACGACCGCCGCCGCATCCTCTCCCAGCGGGTCGCCGAATACGACGATCCCCGCCGGGATCGCCGAGGCGTTGCCGGCGATCGAGGTGACCGCGATCACCGGCACTGCCGGGCCGAGCTGGAGGGAGCGAGCCGAGGCGAAGAAGGCGGCGATGCCGCCGGCGACCGCGATCGGCAGGTATGGGCTGAGCATGATCTCGGCGATCGAGGTGTCGGCCTTGCCGCTCAGCGCCTTCACCGCGACGTGGGTGACGGTGAACAGCAGCCCGGCAGCGACCGCCAGCAGCACGCCCCGCTGCGACGTCATCCGCTCGAGGCGGTAGGTGAGGATCAGTGCCGTCCCGGCACCCACCAGGACGGCCTCGAACGCGACCATCGCGGCGACCGAGTAGTTCGCCGAGTCCTGGCCCGACCGGGACTCTCCCATGAGCGCGAGCAGGGCCAGCCCGACCGACGCGAGCACCACGCCCGCCCACTGGCGCCCTCCGAGCTCGAAGCCGAAGAAGCGCTCCGCGATCACCGCCAGCAGCACGATCCCGCCGGCCAGCACCACCTGCACGAGTGACAGGGCCGCCAGGGTCAGTGCTCCCACGTGCAGCAGATAGGCGACGACGGCCAGCGCATAGCCGACCGTCCACCACTTGGAGCGAAACAGGTCGATCGCACTGCGCAGCGGACGGCGCATGTCCACGTCGGGCGCCTCGACCGCGCCGCGATGGCGGAGCAGGAAACCCACCTGGCTGACCGCGGCCGACAGAGCGGCCAGCAGCAAGCCCGCTGCCAGCGTCATGCCCACGAATCTGCCCGAAACCGAAGGAATGAACCATCGGTCTACCGCAGAGCTCTCATCCTCGAACTACTCAGCGCATCCGGCGCGGCGCCCGGATGGGCACCCCCGCCATTGCGAGATCCTTACCTGCAGAGCCCATATCCCTGGAACGCGGAGCGCCTCCCCGCGGTTCGACGCGATAAGCCCAAACTGCCGTGAGCGCCTTCAAGGCAGTCGTACCGAGGAAGTCCGGCTCTATCCCGAGTGGGTGGAACAGCTCCGCCGAGACGACGGTGAGCGCCGCGGAGAAGATCCCGCCGAGCGCCCATCCGAGCACGGCCTTGGCCTTGTTTACGGCCAGGTCCTTCTCGGTCCAGCCGTCCTCGACCGCGCGGAGGAGTAGAAGTACACCTCGTAAGGCATCAGCGCGGCCGCGATCACCCCACCGCGAAGTACCCCGTAGATCAACGTGTCTGCCAGTGGAGACGAAGCCGTCCGCCAGCTTGCCCCAGTCGGGGTGGAGCTTGGGGGCGGCGGCGATGAACACGACGAGAAACAGGCCGCCGTAGCCGAACAAGCGCTCGAGGGCGGAGAAGGGAAGCAGGGGCACGATCGCCACCAGGACGGCCACCGACACGAGCAGCAGACGCGAAACGGGACGTGCGCGAACCGGAGCAGATGGTTATTGAGCGGTCTGGGGAGCGCTGATTGAATTCGCGCCGTGGGAGTTGACCCGGGGGGAGCCGAACCCGCGTCCCGCGCCGCGGACGGCTCTGCCGCCCGCAAGGCCGAGCATCTTCGGATCGCGGCCCGTCTCGACGTGCTGCACGAAACCCCCGCGGGGCTCGACGCCATACGCCTCAGGCATCGCGCCCTCCCGGAGCGCGACCTCGACGAGGTGGACATCCGGACGTCGTTCCTCGGCCGCGAGCTCGCAGCGCCTCTGCTGATATCCGCCATGACCGGGGGCGCTCGGCAGTCGTTCGACGTGAACGGGCGGCTAATGGCGGCGGCCGCGTCCGTAGGCGCTGCCTGGTCGTGGGGCTCGGGCCGGGCGCTGCTGCGCGATCGCGACCGGCTGACGACCTACGTGCCCGATCCGCAGGCGCCGCGGCCGCCGCTCTCGATAGCCAACCTCGGAGCGACCCACGTGCGCGGGCGGGACGGGCCGGCGCAGGCGGAGCAGCTCGTCGAGCTGCTCGAGGCCGACGCGCTCTTCCTGCATCTCAACCCGTTGCAGGAGGCGATCCAGCCGGAGGGCGACACACGCTTCAGCGGAGTTCTCGACGCGATCGGACGGGTCGTCGGCCGGATCGCGCCGGTGCCGGTCGGCGTCAAGGAGGTGGGGTTCCGCACCAGCGAGGGAAGGAGTTCGGTATGAGCGCTGGATTGGTCGTCGCCATCGTCGTCGTCGCCTTGATCGTGGTCGCGGTAGTGCTACTGCTCGGCAGGAAGCGCCGCGTGAGGAGGCTCGATGCGCGGCGGGCTCAAGCTCGCCGGATCCGCACCGAGGCGGAGATGTCGCGGGTTCAGGCCGAGCGCACGGGGGCGGAGGCTGAGCAACGTCGGCGGGAGGCGGAGGTCTCGCGTGTGGAGGCTGAGCGCACGGCGGCGGAGGCCGAGAAACGCGCCGCCCAGGCGCGCCGCGAGGAGGCCCAGGCGCAGCAACGGGTCACGGCGGCAGAAGCCCGGAGGCGCGAGGCCCTCGACCGCCACATCGAGGCTGCCCGCAAGGATCCCGACGCGGACGAGCGCGAGGTCACCGAGCGCTTTGACCGCGAGCACGGCAGTGACCGCCCTGAGGGCGACACGGGGCGCGTACGAGGCTGAAGACCGCTCGTAGCCGCTACTCGTCGTCGCGGGAGCCGCGCCGGAGCGGGCGGCCAGGGCTGCCAGGCCCCCGCCCACGACCAGCAGCACGCCGCCAGCCATGCACAGCCTGATGCGGTTCTCGGCCATCTTCTGGCCCACCCTGCGCTGACGATGCGCGACCCGACCTGCCAGACGAGCCAACCGAGGATTGGGTAACCGCGGCGATTTGCGGCGTTCCGGCCGGGCGCCACAAAAACGGCGAGCGCCCCGCCGCAGTGCGGAAGTGGGCGCTCAGTTCCAGCCGTCACTCCCCGGTCGGGCGAGCTCTACCGTCCCCGGAGTATCACGGGCGGCTCACCGCGCGGGTACTGCTGTTAGCCGGGCGCCGGCTCGTAGCCCGACTCGGCCGCCTTGCTCATCGCCTCGACGGCCTCATCCGGCGTAAGCAGGACCGTGGTCCTATAGGAAGCGACGGTCCCGCCGGCGCCAGCCGCCAGCGCGAACGCCGCGGCGCTGGTGTTGTCCGGCATCTCGCAGATCAGGCATATGTCGTACTCACCAAAGGCGAAGTAGCCGCACTCGACGCGGCCACCGAGCGCCTCAATCGCCGGGGTAACCCTCTCAACCCGGTTCTGCGGCTCCTTCACCAGTCCGGCCGTCCCGCTGGTGTTGTACGCCACCTGGATCAGGTAGTGGGGCATCCGCCCCTCCTTTCCTCGCAGGCCCTACTGGGACTCTACGCCTGACGGTCACGTGCGGCAACCGCATGGGCGGCTTATGGATCGGGCCGTTTCCGGATTGGCTCCTCAAGATCCCGAGCGACGGTCTTATCCATCACGCCCGGCGGGCTTGGGCGCTGCCTAGCCAGTAGGTCGATTCGTCGAGCCGCGCCTCAACGGCGAGCAGCGCATGTACGAGCGCTTGCTGCAACTCGTCTGGACTCGCGTCTGTGCCAAGTAGCTGGTTCGCCCGGTTGACATTTCCTGCGGCTCGATTGCTCGCCGCCTGGGCGGCGGCAAGGTTCACGGGCATGGTCATGTCGTTCTCCCCTTTCTCCTTCCGAGATTTTCACGCTCTTGGGGCACGCGCGGGGCTGACCTAGGAATCAGACTCGGGCATCTTGAGCCCTCGTGTCGTCTAAGGCCATGGTTCTTGGCCGCGTGCCAGACGTAGAGACGCTCCATCACGATGCACTTGAGATCTGATTCGGGCATATCGCCGAGCGCGCGCATGACGTCGTAAACGTTCGGTATCTCGGCAACGCGAGGAACACCATCTCGCCCTTGCTGAAGATGCGGCGCAGGACTCCGCCCTCTGGATCGATGAACGGGTCCCGGGGCTCGTCCTCGTTGGGGTCTTCTGCTTCGGGAGACATTTGGAGAAGTGGTTCCTTTCGCTAGGCCGGGGGAATGGTCCCCAAGTGGACCGCCCCTGAGCTGGGGCCCTGCGTCGGCGCGGCGAGAATGCCCGCAAATGTGGAGGGTGAGCGACGGGATTCGAACCCGCGACCGCCTGGACCACAACCAGGAGCTCTACCGGCTGAGCTACGCCCACCGCGGGCGTCGGCCGGCCTCGGGCCGGACGACCGCTCGGAATCTAGCAGTGGTCTTGGTGGCCCGGGGAGTCGTCAGCGGTGGAGCGACAGGCGCCGATTCAGGCGTTGCTGCGGCCCCGTGCCGCCGCTCACGACCGCTTCGAGCGTCGCGGTGACCGAGCGGCGGCCGCGCAACACGGCACAGCGGTACCTGCGGTCGGTGCGAAGAGCCAGCCGCACGGCGTCGATGAGGCGCGGGCGTCGCCGCCGTCCAGTCTGAGCGACGCGCCACCGTGTCCGCCAGCTCGAGGCGACGCG
This sequence comes from Thermoleophilaceae bacterium, assembly GCA_014534235.1. Lineage (GTDB taxonomy): Bacteria > Actinomycetota > Thermoleophilia > Solirubrobacterales > Thermoleophilaceae > JACVRW01. The sequence goes on from JACVRW010000082.1 coordinate 4,649, forward strand.
CCTCGCGTCGGCTGATGAGGAGGCTTCCGCGCAAGTTGCATGGCTCGGCGCACGCGCCGGGGGACAGCAGGCCGCGGCGCACTACCCGTCGCAGTTCGGCGCTGCGGCTGAGCATCACGGGATGGCGCCGGTAGGGCCACGGTCCGCCCGCCGGCGGAGAGCTCGAGGTCGAGGGTGCCTTTCACGAGGCCTCGTCGCGCATCGCGGCCTTGGCGGCGCGGCAGAGCTGCAGCGTCACGGCCCTGTAGTCACCCGGCCCGACTGCACGGTCCGGCCCCCAATCCGACCGTGCGGACCGAAGCTCGCGGTCGCGGCAACCGCAGGCCGAGGGTGCGAACCGGCGCGGTCGGGACGGTGAGCGCCGGAGACACGCTGCAGCCGGAGGAGCATCCGGCCAGCACGGTCAGTCCGCGCCTCGGGGCATCCCTCAGGTACTCCTCCGTCGGAGCGAGCGCGACGTTTGGGTCGAGGTCCCGGCCCGGCGACTGGGCGTCCGCGAGCGTGCCGGCGACCAGGGGGTCGCCAGCACAAACATCAGCGAGATCAGCGAGCTGGGCGGAGCGGTTGATCCGTAGGCCTTTCGGGACTCAGCGAGGGAGAGCAGTGGCAGCCGCCCCCACCCGCGCAAACGCATCACGCCGGCCGGCCCTGCCGGCGCCTACCGAGAAATCAGCGAGCGGGGCTGGTCTCGGCGGGGACCGTCTGCTCGGCCACCGCCTCTACGGGCTCTCCCGGGTCCCCCTCCTCGCGGGCGCACACGACGCGGAACGAGCCGGTTCCCATGCTTGGGTCGGGCCGCAGCGGGAGTCCGAGGATCGAGTCCCAGCCGAGCCGCTCGAGCTCGAACGGGCTCATCTCGATCGCGACGGCCGGCCACTCACAGTTGCGGGCGTGCTGATCTATCGCCTTGCTGATCGCCTCGAGGTTCTTCGCTTCGGAGCTGGTCATCGCGACGCCGGCTCTGCAACGACCTTCGTGTAGTGGGCAATGGTACGCCGCAGGCCCTCGCGGACGTCTATCTCGGGCTCCCAGCCGAGCAACTGCTTCGCCCGAGTGATGTCGGGCTGACGCACCTGGGGATCGTCGACCGGAAGCGCCTCGAACACGATCTCCGAGCGAGAGTCGGTGAGCTCGATGATCAGCTGTGCCATTTCCAGGATGCTCATCTCGTCCGGGTTGCCCAGGTTCACCGGCTCGTGGACGTCCGACTCAGCGAGCAGCACGAGACCGCGGGCCATGTCGTCCACGAAGCAGAAGCTCCGAGTGTGCGAGCCGTCGCCGAACACGGTCAGCGGCTTCTCGCTGAGCGCCTGGCGCAGGAAGGTCGGAACCGCGCGGCCGTCATGCGGCCTCATCCTGGGGCCGCTCGTGTTGAAGATGCGCGCGATGCACGTGTCCACGCCCTGCTGGCGCAGGTACGCCATCGTCAGGGCCTCCGCGTAGCGCTTCGCCTCGTCGTACACCCCGCGGGGGCCGATCGGGTTCACGTTGCCCCAGTAGGACTCCGGCTGCGGGTGGACGAGCGGGTCGCCGTAGACCTCGGAGGTGGAGGCGAGCAGGAACCGCGCCCGGTGCTTCTTCGCCAGCCCGAGCGTGTTGTGCGTGCCGTACGCGCCGACCTTGAGCGTGTGGAGCGGGAGCCGCGCATAGTCGATCGGCGACGCCGGCGAGGCCATGTGGTAGACGAAGTCGATCGGCTCGTCGACCTCGTAGTGCCCGGTGATATCGAGCATCTCGAAGCGGAAGTTCACGCCGTTCTTGAGGTGCCTGATGTTCTCGAGCGAGCCGGTGTCGAGGTTGTCGACGCAGATCACCCGATGGCCGCGCGCCAGGAGGAAGTCGCATAGGTTGGAGCCGAGAAACCCGGCTCCACCGGTTACAAGGGAAGTCGGCATCGCGTGCGCAGCCTATCCATCGCAGCCGCCCGACGCACAAGCAAGGCTTCGGAGACTCGGCCGGTTTCGCGCCCGCGTCGCCGGGCACCGGGACCGCATGGGCACCCCACGGATGATGATCCTGCTCTTCGGAGCGGTCGCGCTGATGGTCGGCGCGATCGCCTCCCTGGCGCTCGGGAGCTGGTGGATCCTGGTCGCGGTGCTGGCGGTCCACGCGCTGCTCTCCGCAGTGGTGGTCGCGTACGCCTGGAGCCACGCGAGTACGTCCGGCGGCAAGCCCGACCCCGTGACCGAGGCCCGAGTCGAGGAAGAACAGACCGCGGGCGAGCAGCCGTCCCGCGCGGAACGCACCGCCGGCGACCGCGAGGTCTTCAGCTAGCGTCACGAAGTCGGCGCGTGGCTGCGGGCTTCCGGCGGAGCAGGCGGCCGGCGGCGCGGGGTCTTTTGGCGACGGCGCCGTCCGCATGGCCGCCCGCCGTCGTCGCGGCGCACGGGACACGGTCTCGACGACGAGGTGATGCCGGAGGCAAACGACCTCGAGAGCTACCGCGTCGACCCAACGGCGGGCGACGTGGAGCTCGACAGCTTCCTCTATCCCAAGCCCACCCCTCGCTGACGCCATGTCGGAGCTGACGGCCGAGCAGCGGGATATCCGCGAACTCGCCAGGCGCTTCGCGGACGAGCGGATCGCCCCCAACGCCGGGCGCTGGGACCGTGAGCACCGCTTCCCGCGTGAGCTCTACGACGAGATGGGAGAGCTGGGGCTGATGGGCGTGTGCGTCCCGGAGGCCTACGGCGGCGCCGGAGCCGACTACTTCGCGTACGTGCTGGTGCTCGAGGAGCTGTCGCGGGCGGATGCCTCAGTGGGCGTCACGCTTGCGGTGCACCTCGGCGCCGGGATGCTGCCGATCCTGAACTGGGCGACCGACGAGCAGAAGCAGCGCTACGTGCCGCCGCTCGCGAGCGGGCAGGAGCTGTGCGCATTCGCGCTGACGGAGCCCGAGGTCGGCTCCGACGCGAGCAGCCTGCGGGCGCGTGTCGTCGACGGGCGCATCACGGGCACCAAGCAGTGGGTCACGAACGGCTCGTACGCTTCGACCTTCACGGTCTTCGCCCGCGAGCATGACGTCGGCGTGTCGGCCTTCCTCGTCCGGCGCGACGCGGAGGGCTTCTCGGTCACGCGCGAGGAGGAGAAGATGGGGCTGAACGCGTCCTCGACGGCCGACCTCGCGCTCGACGCCGTGCCCGGGGAGCGGCTCGGGCCGCCCGGAGCGGGGATGCGCATCGCGCTCTCGACGCTCGACAGCGGCCGCATCGGGATAGGCGCGCAGGCGGTCGGCATCGCCCAGGCGGCGCTCGAGCTGGCCACCAGCTATGCCAAGGAGCGCCACGCGTTCGGCGGCCCAATCGGCCGCTTCCAGGCGATCCAGCACAAGCTCGCCGACATGCAGACGGAAATCGAGGCCGCGCGCGCGCTGGTCTGGCGGGCCGCGCGGATCAAGGACGCCGGGCTGCCGCACACGGTCGAGGGCGCCCAGGCCAAGCTGTTCGCGAGCCGCGTTGCCCGCTTCCAGACCGGGGAGGCGCTGCAGGTGCTCGGCGGCTACGGCTACACGAAGGAGTTCCCCGCCGAGCGGTACTACCGTGACGCGAAGGTCACCGAGATCTACGAAGGCACCTCGGAAATCCAGCGGCTCGTGATCGCGCAGGCCCTGCTCGGCGAGGTGACCCGTGCGTGAGCGCCCGCTGGCCGACCAGGTCGGAGACGTGCTGGCCTCGCGGCGGCCGGAGATCCTCCGTTCCAAGGTAGAGGTCCGGTTGCGGAGCCTGCTCGCTACGTGAGATTGCCGCTCGCATAGACGTCCTTCGAGCGGGCGGCGAACCACCGGATCACGACGATCCGCGTTCGGGAGGAGGCCGGGATCACCCGCGCACGGGCTCGCCGTTCGCGGTCAGGGTGACGTCGACGTTGCCGCGCGTCGCGTTGGAGTACGGGCACACGCGGTGCGCGGCGGCGACGATGCGCTTGGCCTCCTCCGCGTCGGCGACCGCTGGCAGCGCGACATCCATCTCGACCCCGATCCCGAAGGTTCGATCGTCGGCCGCAATCAGGCTCACGCGGCTGTCGATCGAGACGTCGCCCAGTTCCGTGCGCTCCCGGCGGGCCACGGTCCCGAGCGCCCCCTCGAAGCATGCGGCGTACCCGACGGCGAAGAGCTGCTCGGGATTTGTCCCACCGCCCTCGTTCGGCGGACGAATCTGGATGTCCAGCTCACCGTCGCTCGAGCGGCCGTGGCCGCGCTCGCGCCCGCCGGTGACAGTGGCTTCCGCGGTGTAGATGGTCTTGGACACGGTCTGGATATCCCCTTGTTGGGCGCGCTGACTAGGTGCGAGAGTATCCGCGGCGACTGCCGGCTCGGAACTGTCGGATCCGCTGACCTTCCCCGGGACCGCTGACCTTACCCGCAATCGAGGCCGGCCATCCGGCAGTCGCTCGGGCCGAGGAGCGGGGGCAGAAGACGATCGACGCCCCGATCAGTCGCGCCGCCGGCTGTCTAGTCTGAAGGGCGTGGCGCCGTGGCAATGGTTCCTGCTTGTCTTCGCCGTCGCCCTAGCGGGCTACACGGCGCTGGTCGCGGCGCTCGTTCTCGCCGGTCGCCGCAGCGACGCCCGCTCAGTGGCGGGTTCCATTCCAGACTGCGTCGTGCTGTTCAAGCGCCTTGCCACGGACCCCCGCGTGGCCTGGTGGCGCAAGGCGACGCTTGCAGGACTCATCGTCTACCTGGCCACTCCGATCGACGTCGTACCCGACTTCATTCCGGTCGCCGGCCAACTCGACGATGCCATCGTCGTCGCCCTGGTCCTGCGTACCATGCTGCGGTCGCAAGGGGAGCCGCTTCTGCGCGAGCACTGGCCCGGCCCACCACAGTCGCTGGAGTTCATCCGACGGATGGCCTACGGGAAGCGCGACTAACAAGGCTAAGTCCGCCGACGCGGGAGCAGCCGCTCCGCCAACAGGCTCACACGGCCGATCGTGTTGCTCCACGCGCGCAGCGCCGCTGAGGCGCGCCCGCGCTCGCTCGGCGGGCGGTGCTCGAGACAGTGCAGTGCTCGGCGGACTGACGCAGCGCTCGTCCGCCGTCACCGACCGCGCGCTATTTGGGCGACGGCCTCGTTGTCCCGCGCGGACGCCTCTCCCACCTGGGTCCACGCGAAGCGGAACGCAAGCCCGGCGGGGAGGTGAATGAAGCTGGCCACGTGCTGGCCGAGCACCGTCGTGCGGCGCGGGCCGAGCAGGTCGAGCGCGACCCCGGTTGCCGCGGGCCACTCCGCGGCAGGGAACGGACGGCTCGCGGCCACGAACACCAGCGCCGCCCAGTGGTGGGTCTGGCCCATCGGTAGGCCGCCGTTCACCTCGAACGAGAGGCGCAGCGCGAGTCGTAGGCCAGCGAGACCTCGACGCCGCGCGAGGGGTTGTACGAGCCGTCGTAGGTCGTCATGGCAACGCTCGGCTCGAAGAACAGGCTGAGGAAGACGCCCGTTCCGACCAGGACGACGAACCCTCGAGGGTCGGCGGTCCTTCACGACCGCCAGGCAGCTCGTCGCCACGGCGCCGGTAGCGCACGAGGCTGAACAGCACGAGTCCGAACACGATCGCCGCGACCGCCACGCCGATCGGGAGGAGCCCCGAGCGGACATCCGGCGGGCGCCGGCCCGACCGGCTGATCCGGGTCGCGTACTTGTGGGAGGAGACTTACAAGCGAGTCCTAGGGTTCCCGCACTAGAGTTAGCCAAATGGCTATCACGTTGACGCAGCTGCGGAGCTTCCTCGCGGTTGCGGAGACGGGGTCGGTGACCGCGGCGGCGGACGAGCTCTACGTCACCCAGCCGTCGGTCTCGGCGGCGGTCTCCGCGCTTTCGAAGGAGCTCGGCGTCGAGCTGACGGAGAGGCTCGGTCGCAGCGTCGAGCTCAGCGCCGCCGGCAAGGCGTTCGCCCCCTTCGCGGCGCACGTGATCGGCCTCCTCGACCAGGGCCGCCGCGCCGCGCGCGAGGCGGCCGGCGCCGCCGCGCGCGAGCTCCGAATCGCGGCGGTCACCACCGCGGCCGAGCACATCGTGCCCCAGCTCGTGCAGGAGTTCTCGGCCCGCCGTCCGGAGTTGAGGATCACTCTAGACGTCGGCAACCGCAAGCGAGTGTTCCGGCGCGTCGGGAGCCACCAGGTGGACGTCGCGATCGGCGGGCGCCCGCCTGCGGGAGGCGAGCTCTCCGGCGAGCCCTTCCTGGACAACCCGATCCTGCTCATAACGGCGCCCGGAGATCCGCTCGCACGCCGGCGCTCGGTTCCGGTCGAGGAGCTCGGCACGCGCCCCTGGCTGCTGCGCGAGCCGGGGTCCGGGACGAGGACGATGATCGAGGAGTTCTTGGTCCGCCATGAACTCAGCCCTCCGATGCTCACGATGGGCTCGAACGGCGCGATCAAGCAGGCGGTGCGCGCGGGCCTTGGGGTATCGCTTCAGTCGCGGGCGGCCACGGCGCTGGAGCTTAAGTACGGACTGCTCGCCACGATCTCGCTGCGGCAGCAGCTGCCAGCACGGCAGTGGTTCGTCCTGTGGCCGAGCACGGGACCGCTCCGCGAGCCCGCCCGCGAGTTCATGGACTTCGTTAGCAGCGCGCCAGCCCGGCGGCTCGTCGAGCGGTCGTGGGTCGCGGAGACAGTCGAGGGGAGCGCCCACCGACCAGCTCGCGCACCGCTGTCGTAACGGCGTCGCTCGTCAGGCCGAGGCGGCGGAGCACCTCCCCGCCCGGCGCCGAGGCGCCGAAGCGATCGACGGACACCGTGCGGTCCGCGAAACGCTCCCACCCAAGCGCGACGCCGGCCTCCACCGCGACGACCGGCAGCCCCGCCGGAAAGAGCGAATCGCGGTGCTCATCCGGCTGAGCCTCCAAGAGCTCCCAGGACGGCATCGACACTACGCGCGCGGCGATCCCGTCCGACGCCAGCTCGTCCTGCGCCCGCAACGCGAGCGCGACCTCCGACCCGGTGGCCGCGATGATCGCGTCCGGTCGCCCCCCGGGCTCCGAGATGGCGTACGCGCCGCGCGCGAGCCCGCTCGCCGGGCGCAGCCGCGATCGGTCGAGCACGGGCACGGCCTGACGGGTGAGGAGGAGACACACCGGGCCGCTCAGGTCCTCGAGCGCAACCCGCCACGCCTCGGCGGTCTCCGCGGCGTCGGCCGGCCGGATCACCGTCAGGCCCGGGATCGCCCTCAGCGCGGCGTAGTGCTCGACGGGCTGGTGGGTCGGCCCATCCTCGCCCAGTCCGACCGAGTCGTGCGGGAAGACCCACACGACCGGAAGCCGCATGAGCGCGGACAGGCGGATCGCGGGACGCATGTAGTCCGAGGAGATCAGGAAGGTCGGCCGTACGGCTTCACGATCCCGCCGTGCAGCGCCATGCCGTTCACGAGCGCGCCCATCGCATGCTCGCGGACGCCGAAGTGCACGTTCCGGCCGGCCCGTTCGCGGCTGTATCCCGGCTCGCCCCTGAACTCGGTCTTGGTCGACTCGGCCAGGTCCGCGGCGCCGCCCAACATGGTCGGCACGAACGGCGCGAACGCCTGCATCACCGCGCTCCCGGCAGCACGGGTGGCGAGAGCGCCGGCTTCGGCCGGAGCGAACGAGGGCAGCGCTTCGGCGAGGCCCTCTGCCGGCCGGCCCTGCTAGGCGCGTTCCCACTCGGCTGTCCGGGTGGGATCCTGCGCCCGCCAGCGCGCCAGGCGGCGCTGCCACTGCCGTTGGAGCTCCCGGCCGCGGGCTGCGCAGGGCCGGAACGCCTCGTAGACCTCGCCCGGCACGTGAAATTCAGTCCGGGATCCCAGCCCAGCGCCTTCTTCGTCGAGCGGACCTCCTCCTCCTCGCCGAGCGGGGCGCCGTGGGCCGCGGCGTTGCCCCGTGCGTTCGGCGCCGGCCAGGCGATCGTGGAGCGCACGCGGATCAGCGATGGGCGCTCCTCCTCGGCAATCCCCGCCTCGAGCGCGCGCGCCAGCGAGACGAGGTCGTTGGCGTCCTCGACGGCCTCCACATGCGTTCGCCTTCTGCACCGCGTCCATCGTCAGCGTGCGAATGGCGTCGACGCAGAGCTGATCGAGCCGTTCGCCCACCGGTGCCGGCGGGGCGGAGGCGATCGCCTCCGACCTCATGCCTGCGGCGCGCCCGTCTCCAGGACGTCGTGGACCGGTGACACGACCCCCACGCTGTTGGCACGCGTTCCCGTGCCGCCGAGCGCGATCGCGGCGCGAGCGGTCACCACGTGGTAGAGGATCAGCAGCTGGACCAGCGCGAGTGACTCCGACCGGTGGAGCTCCGTCCCGACCGTGAACTCGCCCAGGCGTTGGGAGCGCAGGTGCGTGGCGAAGTGGAGGCGGTCCCAAATGGCCTCCTCCAGCTCCGCCGCCCGATCCCGCTCGATGTCACCCGGGATCCGTATCTGGAGATCGGCTCCCCGCTCGAGGAGCGCGATCCCCTTGCCGCCGCCTCCGACGAATGGGGAGAGGTCGGGATGCGGCAGACCGTCCCGAAGCGCCAGGTCCGCGTCGAGGTGCTCCGGGTCACCCGTGTCGCCGGGCATGAAGGACACGACGAGATCGGCGTATCGCTGCTGCGGGCGGATGTAGGCGGCGGAGTCGGGCTCACGGCGGTCGAGCTCCGCGAGCACCTGGTCGGTCGTGTAGCCGCGACGCGAGCAGTCGCGGTCGACCTTCCACTTCCGCCTCAGATCCTCCGGTGGAGCGAGGAACACCCGCACGTCGTAGACGTCCCGCATCTCCGGCGTGTGGTAGCCGAGCAGCCCCTCGATGACCGTGAAGGTCTTGGGACCGACGTACACCGGCGGGCCGAACGTGCCGTCGGCGTGACGGTAGACGGGCTTCAGGATGGCATCCCCGGCCCGCAGGTGGCGAAGGTGCTGGCTCATGATGTCGACGTAGTTGCACTCGGGATCGAGCGGCGTGATGTTCCGCTCCGCGCGCTGCTTGCGGTCGTAGCGGTGGTAGTCGTCCGTGCAGACGTGGGTGACCTTTTCCTCGCC
>JACVRW010000114.1 GCA_014534235.1 Thermoleophilaceae bacterium
ACGACGCCGGTTGGTTCAGACGCGCTCAGGAAGCAGGAGCGTCGGCTCGGCGCTCATGCCTGATGAGGCTTGGGCGTTTGCCCCCGAAGGCCGGGGAAAGAAGGAACGAGACAATCGTCAAAGGCGGTCACGGGTTTGCTCGGGAGGTAAGCATGAAGTGCATGGTGCACACTCAGGAGGGCATGCGAAGGGGCGAGATGCCGGACCAGTGGAAGGCGCCGGACGCCGTGGCGGTCTGCAGCATCTGCGGCATGGGACTGTGCCCGGCGCACCTTGTCGAGCGGGAGGTGAACATCACGGGAAGCGTCTCGGGCTGGGCGAGCGAGACCTCCATGGTCGTGCTCTGCGAGCGCTGCGCCGGCGCGGGGGACGTCACCGGCTGACGGTTCCGACCGCCCTCAGGGAGTTCCGCTCGCGGCGGGCGCTCGGAGGGGCGCGCCGGTAGCGGGAGTTCGGGAGCCGCGCCGGGCTATCCTCGGCCGGGCATGAGGACGTACCACCTGACGACGTTCGGCTGCCAGATGAATGAGCACGACTCCGAGCGCATGAAGGGCATGCTGGAGTCGCTGGGCTACAGCGAGGCGGAGGAGCGGGAGCGGGCCGACCTCATCCTGTTCAACACCTGCTCGGTGCGCGAGAAGGCCGACAACCGGCTGGTGGGGCACCTCGGCGAGGCCAAGCGACTGAAGCGGGAGGACCCGGAGCGGGTGATCGGCATCGGCGGCTGCTGGTCCCAGTCGATGAAGGAGAAGGTCTTCGAGCTCTTCCCGTTCGTCGACGTGGCGTTTGGCCCGGGCCAGGTGCACAAGCTCGCCGAGTTCCTGACCACCGACAGCCTGACGGCCCAGGGCTACTTCGAGTTCGAAGGCTTCACCGGCCGCCTGCCGATGAAGCGCGCACGCGAGTTCCAGGCGTGGGTGCAGATCTCGTCGGGCTGCAACATGCGCTGTGCGTTCTGCATCGTCCCCTCGACGCGCGGGCGGGAGGTCTCGCGGCCGCTCGAGGAGCTCGTCGGGGAGGTCGAGCGGCTGAGCGCCGACGGAGTCGTCGAAATCACCCTGCTCGGCCAGAACGTCAACTCCTACGGCCGCGGCCTGCGGCCGCAGCCGCGCAGGTTCTCGGAGCTACTCGCGGCGATCGACGCCGTGCCCGGCATCCGGCGGATCCGGTACACGAGCCCGCACCCTCAGGACATGCGCGAGGACGTGGTGCGCGCCCACGCCGAGCTCGAGAGCGTCTGCGAGCACGTCCACCTCCCGCTCCAGTCGGGTTCGTCGCGTGTGCTGAAGCGGATGCGCCGCACATACAACCGCGGCCGGTTCATGGACCGGGTGTCGCTGATCCGCGAGTACGTCCCGGACTGCGCTCTCACGACCGACATCATCGTGGGGTTCCCCGGCGAGACCGAGGCGGACTTCGAGGAGACGCTCGAGGTGGTGGACGAGGTCGGCTTCGACGGGGCGTTTACTTTCATCTACTCGCCGCGGCGCGGCACGGAAGCGGCCACGTTCACCGAGGACTTCGTGCCGCACGAGGTGGCGTCCGCGCGGATGCAGCGGCTGGTTGACCTCGTCCAGCGACGCGCCGAGGAGCGGGCGCAGCGGTTCGTGGGGCGCACGCTCGAGGTGCTCGTGGAGGGAGAGTCGCGGACGGACCCGTCGAAGCTGCGAGGGCGCAGCCGCCACAACAAGGTCGTGAACTTCGAGGGCGTCGCGCGGCCGGGCGAGTTCATCCCGGTCGAGATCACGTCGGCCACGAGCCAGACGCTCATGGGACACGAGACGCTGCTGGCTCGAGCGATCGGCGCCTGAGGCCGGATCGCAGCGGCGCCTACTCGCCCACGAGCGCAGCGAGCCGCTTCGGCGCCACCAGCGCGTAGCTCTCGGTGACCAGATCCGTCACCTCGGTCCAATTGACCTCCGCCCCGTCGAGGCGGAGCCCGGCCCATCCCCGCGGGCCAAGGTACGCCGGCGTGTAGAAGCGCGCCGGCTCCGCGGCCGCGAGCGCCTCCGCCTCGCCCCAGCGGGCCTTGAAGACCAGGCCGACGATGCCGTCGCCGTGGTGGTCGTCGAGCCAGTAGGCGAACGTGCGCCGCCGAACCCGGAACGCCGCGTGGCGTCCGCTGTCCTCCCGGGTCGCCTCAGGGAGCGCGAGGCAGACGCCCGACAGGCGCTCGAGGCGGGACTCCTTCTCCGTCTGCCTCACCTCCGGTCCAGGGCCCGCTCGATGTCTCGCAGTGCGGCGCGCGCGGCCAGGATCCCGCCGCCCGACCACCAGGTGCCGCCCTCGACGCGGGCAACACGCCGGGCGCGCACCGCCCGCAGGCGCCGCCACTCGGGCGTGGCCTCGAGGCGTCGAAGCGCTTCACCGGCACCGCGCGCGACCGACACGAGCAGCAGGTCGCCGTCGACCGAGGACATCCGCTCGGGCGGGACGATCTCGGATGGGCGGGGCCGGTCCTGCGCCGGCGGCCGCGAAAGATCGAGGTCCCCCAGCACCGATCCGGGAAACGACGCGAGCCCCGCGGCTCGCAGCCCTCGGCGGGTCACCTGCACGACCGACACCTCGGTCCTCCGGGGCTCGGAGCCGAGCTCGCGGCGGACGCGCGCCGCGCGCCGGTCGTAGTCGGTGAGGAGGTCCTCCGCGTCGTTTGTCCGTCCAAGCGCCTCGCCGTGGAGGCGGAGGTCGAGCTTCCACTCGACGCCACCGTTCTCTGTCATGACCGTCGGCGCGATCCGGCGCAGCCGGTTGTACAGGTGGCTCTGGTGGGCCGCGCTGGCGAGAATCAGGTCGGGCTGGGCCGCGTCGATCGCTTCGACGTCGAGCTCGGTTACGGGCGGCACGATCTGGACCCCCCGCGCCCGCGAGCGCAGGTACGCGGGGACGCGGCCGCCGCGTACCGCGGCCCGCAGCGGGCGGACACCGACCGCCAGCGCGTCGTCGAGCGCGTCGACCGTCAGCGTGATCGCGCGCTTCGCCTGGCCTGGCACCTTCGACTCGCCGAGCGCGTGCTGCACCTTGAGCGGCCGCTCGGTCTCGCGGCGCTCATCGAAGCCGGACTCCTGACAGCCGGCCGCGGACGCGGCAAGCGTCGCGAGCGCGATGAGCGTGAATCGCCGCATCCCCGTATTCGTAGCGGCTAGGCCGGGCGGCCGGCGGGAGCGTGCCGCGGTGTCGGGAAGGGATACTCCGGTCGGTGCACGTCATCGCGCTGTTCGGGCCCACCGGGGTGGGGAAGACGGCGGTCGCCATCGCGCTCGCGGAGCGCCTTCGCCGCCGCGGCGAGGATCCGCTCGCGATCTCGGCGGACGCCCTGCAGGTGTACCGTGGGCTCGAGGCGCTCACCGGTGCCGCCACGGCCGACGAGCGGGCACGGCTCGAGCACCGTCTGGTCTCGTTCGTGGAGGTCATGGAGACGTTCTCCGCCGGGGAGTTCGCGGCCCGTGCCCGCGGCGAGATCGACGCCGCGCTCGCGGGCGGGCGCCGGCCGATCGTCGTGGGGGGCACCGGCCTTTACCTCCAGGCCGCACTTACCGACTTGGAGCTCCGCCCGCCGCCCGAGCCCTCGATCCGCGCTCGGATCGAGGCGGAGGTCGCCGCTCGCGGCTCCGAGGCGCTCCACGCGGAGCTGGCCGCCCGCGTCCCGGCCGCCGCGGCGACCATCCGGCCGAGCGACCGCACGCGGGTGATCCGCGCGCTCGAGCTCGTCGAGATGGGAGAGCAGCCGGCGCTCGCCGGGGACGAGTCGAGGCTGTGGACTGCCGCCCTGCGTCATCCCATGCTCCTCTGCGGCCTCGTCATGGAACGCGCCGAGCTCTACAGGCGCATCGACGCGCGCGTCGAGGCGATGGTCGCCGCCGGCGCCGCGGAGGCCGTGCGCCGCGCGGATGCGGTGGGCGCGTCGCGAACGGCCCGCAAGGCGCTCGGGTTCGAGGAGCTCCTGCGTGGCGACGAAGACGCCGTGAAGCGGCGCACCCGCAACTACGCAAAGCGCCAGCTCACCTGGATGAGGCGGCTACAGGGGGTGCGGGTGGTCGACGTGACCGGAAGGTCAGCCGGCGCGGTCGCCGCCGAAGTGGAGTGCGCGCTGCTCCAGGAGGAGGAGCAGCCACCGGAGCGCGGATAGAGTCCGCCGCCGTGCGCTTCGAGAAGTGGCAGTCGCTCGGCAACGACTACGCGATCGTGGAGGAGCGGGAGCTCCCGTTCGAGCTGAGCGCCGACCGGATCCGCGCGCTCTGCGCGCGGCACACGGGCATCGGGTCCGACGGGCTCCTCCTCCTCAGCGAGAGCCGGGAGCGGCGCTTCGTCGCGGACGTCCGGATCTTCAACCCTGACGGCTCCGAGGCCGAGCTGTCGGGCAACGGCGTCCGGCAGGCCGTGATGTACCTCCGCCGCAACGGTTGGACCCCGGACGACAGCTTCTCGGTCCGCACGGCGGCGGGCGAGATCCGCCCGCGCATCACCGGCTCGTCGACGTGCATCGTCGACATGGGCCGGGCCCGCCTCAGCTCGGAAAGCGACTTCCCGGGGGGCGGCGACGATGGCGCCGGCACGATCACCGCCGCCGGACGCGAGTTTCACTTCCAGTTCGTGCAGGTGGGGAACCCGCAGTGCCCGATCGAGATCCCGGACGGTCTCGAGGAGCTCGAGATCGGCCGCTACGGGCGCGAGATCGAGCGCCACGCGTTCTTTCCGAACCGGACGAACGTCTCGTTCTGGCGTCGCACCGGCGACGCGCAGATTCGGGCGCGGATCTTCGAGCGCGGGGTGGGGGAGACGATGGCGTCCGGCACCGGCGCCGCCGGCGCCGCCGTCGCCGCCGTGCTGCGGGGTGTCGAGAGCCCGGTGACCGTCCATCTGGACGGCGGCGATCTCGAGGTGGACGTGGGGCAGGACCTCCACCTGCACGTATGCGGCTGGGCGTCGCCGGTCTACCGCGGCACGCTCAGCGACGTATTCCTCGAGGGGCTCCGTGATGCCGAGTAACCGCCTCGACCGCCTCCCCCCGTACCTGTTCGCCGAACTCGAGCGTAAGGTTGCCGAGAAGCGAGCGGCCGGCGTGGACGTGATCAGCCTGGGAATCGGTGACCCCGACACCCCCACGCCGGCGCCCGTGGTCGACGCCCTTGGCACGGCCGCCGCCGATCCCGCGAACCACCGCTATCCGTCGAATCGGGGCCGGCCCGAGCTGCGCGAGGCATTCGCGGGCTTCTACGACCGCCGCTTCGGCGTGGCGCTCGATCCGGACAGCGAGATCATCCCGGCACTCGGCGCGAAGGAGTGCGTCTTCAACATCAACCTGGCCTTCCTCGACGCCGGCGACGTCGCCCTGGCGGCCGACCCCGGCTACCCGGTCTACACGGGCGGTCCCCTGCTCGCGGGGGCTGAGCCGGTGCTGATGCCGCTCCTGCCGGAGCTCGGCTTTGTGCCGGATCTCGACGCGATCGAGCCCGACGCCGCCGAGCGCGCGCGTCTCCTGTACCTCAACTACCCGAACAACCCGACCGGGGCGGTGGTGGGCGACGGGCTGTTCGAGCGCGCGGTGGAGTTCGCCCGCGAGCACGACGTGCTCGTGGTGCACGACGCCTCGTACACCGAGACCACGTTCGACGGATACGTGGCGCCGAGCTTCCTCGAGACGCCCGGGGCCAAGGACGTAGGCGTCGAGATCTTTTCGCTGTCGAAGGGCTGGAACATGACCGGCTGGCGGACCGCGGCCATCGTCGGAAACGCGGACGCGGTGGAGGCCTACTGGCGGCTCAAGACCAACATCGACTCGGGGATGTTCGGGGCGGTCCAGATGGCCGCGGTCGCGGCGCTCGAGGCCGGGCCGCCGGAGGAGATGCGAGCGCTGTACGAACGTCGCCGCGACCTCGTCTGCGACGCCCTGCGCGAAACCGGCGTGGACGTCACGCCGCCCCGCGGCACGATCTACGTCTGGGCGCCCGTGCCCGAGGGCCACACCTCCGCCTCGTACTGCGAGCTGGTGCTCGACGAGTCCGGGGTGGTGCTCTCACCGGGGGGCGCCTACGGGCCGAACGGGGAGGGCTTCTTTCGCATCTCCCTGACCGTGGCGGACGAGCGCCTGACCGAGGCCGTGGAGCGGCTCAGAGGGAGCCTCGCGAGCTGATGCACTACTGCGGCGTCGTCCCGGTGCAAGGCGCCCTCCAGCTCACGATGCTGGAGGAGGTCCGTACGCCGGAGCCGCCGATCCGCCTGAGCGCGATGTTCTTCGAGCCGGGGTCCCCGCCACAGGTGGCGGCCGAGCTGCACAGGCTCGGCGAGGTGGTCGTGGCCGTTGGCGCCCCGCTCGGCGGGCCCGGCGAGGGCCGGACCCGCCGCGAGTGCGACGTACAGCTCGCCCAGCGCGGGGTGACCCCGCAGCCCGGCTCGCCGGAGACGCGGCGCCTGGCCGAGCTGCTCTCCGACCTGCCCGCCTTCACGCCCTCGGATGGAGCTGGCGACGGCCTCGTCGACGACGGCGCCTATCACCAGTTCCCGCTCTTCGAGACGAACGCCGACGCCGTCTTCTGCGCGCTCCAGGGCCGCAGGCTGCCCGCCAAGCGTCACCCGCTTGGTCTTCACATGCGTCTCGACGAGCTAAGCGGCGACCACGTGCTCGACGAGGGCGGCGATCTCTGGCACCGCCGGATCGAGGAGCTCGACGCAGCCGCGTGCGCGCTCTGCGCGCACCGCTATGCGGTGGCCCACGCCTGCTGGCTGGGGGACCCGGGTGAGGGCGTGGTGGTCCTGCCGGGCAGCTCGATCCCGGACCGGTTCTCGAGTCAGGGCGTCATGCCGCCCGTCGAGCGGCTCCACCTGCCGCCGGCGAGCGAGTAGGGCCGCGTCGAGCGCCTAGACTGGAAGCCAGTGGACCGAGCCCGAAACGGTCGCAAAGCGGAGTCGCGCTACGGCGAGGGCGTCACCAATCCGAGGGCGCGCCAGCGGGCGCTGTGCATCGCAGTGTCGCCGGGCGAGCCGGACCTCTCGGAGCTGCGCGAGCTCCTCCGTACCGCCGGGGTCGCCGTCGCCGGCGAGCTGGTGCAGCGCCGCGAGGAGCCCGACCCCGACCGCTACTTCGGGCGTGGCAAGCTCGCGGAGCTGAGGCGAGCCATCGGGCAGAGCGGCGCGAACCTCGTCGCCTGCGATGACGAGCTTCGGCCCCGGCAGGAGCGCAACCTCGAGGAGGAGCTGGGCGTGCCGGTCATCGACCGCACCGCGATCATCCTCGACATCTTCGCCGACCACGCGAGCAGCGCGGAGGGAAAGCTCCAGGTGGAGCTCGCGCAGCTCGAGTACAACCTCGCGCGGATGCGGGGGCTCTGGACGCACCTCGAGCGCCTCGGAGCGGGCCGCATCGACGGCGGCATCGGCACCAGGGGCCCGGGCGAGACGCAGATCGAGACCGACCGCCGGCTCGCCCGCGACCGCATCGCCGCCCTGAAGCGGCGGCTTCGTCACACGAAGGAGGCGCGCTCCACGATGCGCCGGGAGCGCGAACGAGCCGGGCTGCCGACGGTGACACTCGCCGGCTACACGAACGCCGGGAAGTCCACGCTGATGAACGCGATGACCGGCGCGCACGTGGGGGTCCGCGAGCGCCTCTTCCACACCCTCGACCCGACCACACGGTCCTTCGAGACAGGGGGGCGCACCTACCTGCTGACCGACACGGTTGGGTTCATCCGCAAGCTGCCCCACCAGCTGGTGGAGGCGTTCTCCGCCACGCTCGAGGAGGCGCTCGGCGCCGACCTGATCGTCCACGTCGCCGACGCGTCCGTCGCGGAGGAGGACCTACACGAGATGATCGCCGCCGTAGACGACGTGCTCGAGGAGACCGGCGCGGGGCAGACCTCCCGGCTCCTGGCGCTCAACAAGATCGACATGGCGGAGGCCGCGCGCCGGCGCGAGCTGTCGTTCCGGTTCCCCGGCGCGATCCACGTCTCCGGCGCGACCGGCGAGGGGCTGGATCGCCTGGGCGAGGCGATCGAGGCCCGCTTCCTCGCCACGCTCCGGCCCATGGACCTGCTCGTCCCCTACGAGGAGGGAGGCAGCCTTTCCGAGCTCCACGAGCTCGCGGGCGAACTGGAGCGTGAGGAGACCGCCGAGGGGGTGCGCGTGCGCGCCCGGGTTCCGGCGGTGGCGGCGCGCCGGTTCGAGCGCTTCGCAGTCGACGGCGTGGCGCCGAGCGGGCCATCCTCGTGAGCCCCGCACCGTACGTGTGATCCTGCGCTTTAGGCGTCTATCGCAGGCAGCTCGGCCGCCGGTGCGTGCCCACGACGGCGACGCCGGCTATGACCTCCATGCCGCCGAGCCCGCCCGACTCAGCCCCGGAGAGCGCGCCAGCGTGGGGACGGGAATCGCGGTAGCGATCCCAGAGGGGCATGCGGGCCTCGTGTTGCCGAGGTCCGGCCTCGCCTCCCGCCACGGGATCTCCGTGGTGAACGCTCCGGGCCTCATCGACGCCGGCTATCGCGGCGAGCTGCGGATCCTGCTGCTCAACACGGATCGCGAGCATCCGTTCGAGGTGGCTCCCGGGGACCGTATAGCGCAGCTCGTGGTCGTCCGCGTCGAGGACCCTCGGCTCCAGGAGGCCCGGGAGCTCGACGAGAGCGGGCGCGGGTTCGGGGGGTTCGGCTCCACCGGCGTTTGAATCCCCGAATCGGGTAGTGTGCCTGCGCTGTGCGCCCGCTAGCCGTGGAGCGGAGGTCGGCGGCCGACGGCTCTGAGCTGCTGGTCGTAGAGGGGGAGATCGACGCGTCGACGTCGTCGCGGTTGATCGCGGCGCTGAACGAAGCGGTCACGGACGCGGTCCGGTCGCTGGTGGTCGACCTCACCAGGGTGGACTTCATGGACTCCACGGGACTGGGGCTCCTGCTCGGCGCGTACCGCCGTCTGAAGCGGCGCGGTCGCGGGTTCGCCATCGTCTGCTCCGGCGGTCCCGTGAGGCGGATCTTCGAGCTCACCGACCTCATCGAGACGCTGCACGTCGTGCCGAGCCGGGAGGCCGCGCTCAGGGCGGCCACCGCCGGCCTCCCGGCCTAGACTGCCACGGCCTACACTCCGGCCGCCCGGCGAGCCGAGGCGTGGGCGGCCTCCTCGAGGGTGTCGTCGAGCGGCTCGAGGCGCGCTCCGAGCGCCAGCTCGATCAGGCGGTCGGCCAGCCAGACGTTCTTCGGCAGGAGCGGCCCATGCAGGTAGGTGCCGATGACGTTGCGCCGGTGGACGCCCTCGAGGCGGTCGCGGCCGTTGTTGCCGTGCCCGCTCAGCACCGTGCCGAGCGGCCGCTCTCCAGGGCCCAGGTATGTCCGCCCGCCGTGGTTCTCGAACCCCGCGATCACGCGCGGCCCGGTTCCGAGGTCGGCCTCGATCCCACAGTTTCCGATCAGGCGCGGGCCGGGCTCGCGCACGGTGCGGAGGTCGACGAGCCCTACGCCCGGCAGCTCGTCGTCGCCCAGCTCGTACGAGTGGCCGAGCAGCTGGTAGCCGCCACACACCGCGAGCACGACCGCGCCGCGGTCGGCGGCCGCATGGAGGGCCTCGCGCTTCGTGGCGACCATGTCGTGCGCGACCGCCACCTGGTCCCGGTCCTGTCCGCCGCCGATGTAGAAGAGGTCGTGGGCGTCTGGGTCGACCGTGTCGCCGAGGCTCGAGGAGCCGAGCTCGAAGCCGAGCCCCCGCCACTCGCAGCGCGCCCGCAGCACGGCGAGGTTGCCACGGTCGGCGTAGATGTTCATCAAGTCCGGATAGAGGGCGCAGACACGGAGCGTCGTCATGCCGGCGACTCCAGTATCACGACGGTGCTTCCGACGTGATCGGCCGTCTCCGCGATGGCGCGCCGGGCGACGGGCGCGAGCCCGGCGGCACGCGCCTGCTCCTCGAGCTCGTCGGGCGTGACCGCGTCGAGGTGAACGGTGTGGAGCTCGTCGCTCAGCTCGCCGGCGGGCGAGACGAGCTGACGGAGGCGGTCGACGGCCACGCCGCCCTCGTCGAGGCGAACGTCGAGCGGCTGGCTCGACAACACCCAACCGCCGCGCTCGAGCACGTCGGGGAGGGGAGGAGCGGCGTCCTCGCCGACAAGGGTCGCCGCGGGGTGGGCGAGCGCGGCGGCGAATCGCCCGCCGCGCATCAGGTGCCGCTGCACGCCCCGCAGCATGGCCGCGCGCCCGGCCGCTCCGCCCAGGAGCTGGACCAGCTGCATCGGCGCGATCGCGAGCGCGAAGGACCTACGAAGAAGGCTGATCTCCCGCACGTCCGCGGTCACGACCGCCACCGACACGCCGCGCTCGCGCGCGCGGCGCGCTACCTCGGCAGTGAGCGCGGGGTCGCTGTCCACGCCGGTCACCTCGAAGCCAC
>JACVRW010000013.1 GCA_014534235.1 Thermoleophilaceae bacterium
CTGCTGCGGGGAGCGGAAGGTGGCCGCGCTCGAACGAGCGCTCGTGGCTGTCGACGCATGGATCACGGGCATCCGCCGCGAGCAGTCACCGACTCGGGGCGAGGCGCCGAAGCTCGACTGGGACGTCGCTCGCCGGGTATGGAAGTTCAATCCCCTGGCGGACTGGCGTGCCGACGAGGTCTGGCGCTACGTGTACGAGAACGACCTTCCATACCACGCCCTCCACGACGACGGCTACGATTCCATCGGCTGCGCTCCCTGCACCGTCCCGGGGAACGGACGCGAAGGACGTTGGGCGGGGCAGGCGAAAACCGAGTGCGGGCTGCACGTATGAGCATCACCGTGCGCCCGCATGTGGTGCGCGGCGGAGAGATGAGCTACGAGATCCCACACCTGCGGGCCCTCGAGGCCGAAGCGATCCACGTGATCCGCGAGGTCGCGGCCGAGCTCGAGCGTGGAGTCGTGCTCTTCTCGGGCGGCAAGGACTCGGCCGTCGTGCTGCACCTGGCGCGCAAGGCGTTCTGGCCGGCTGCGCTCCCGTTCCCGGTGATGCACGTGGACACCGGTCACAACTTCCCCGAGGTGATCGCCTACCGCGACCGCATGGTGGCCGAGATCGGGGCACGGCTGATCGTGGCATCCGTGCAGGAGTCGATCGACAACGGACGCGTCGTGGAGGACGGCGGGCCGCGCTCTTCGCGAAACCGCCTGCAATCGGTCACGCTGCTCGACGCGATCGAGAAGCACGGCTTCAAGGCCGCGTTCGGGGGCGCCCGCCGCGACGAGGAACGCGCCCGCGCGAAGGAGCGCATCCTCTCCTTCCGTGACGACTTCGGGCAGTGGGACCCTAAACGTCAGAGGCCCGAGCTGTGGAACATCTACAACGGCTTCATAAAGCCCGGCGAGCACGTGCGGGTCTTTCCGCTCTCGAACTGGACTGAGCTCGACGTCTGGCAGTACGTCCGCGAGGAGGGCATCGAGCTGCCGTCGATCTACTTCGCCCATCGCCGCGAGGTGTTCCAGCGTGACGGGATGCTCTACGCCACCTCCGAGTTCGTCGAGCTCCTCGACGGTGAGGAGCCGTTCGAGGAGTCCGTGCGCTTCCGGACCGTCGGCGACATGAGCTGCACCGGCGCGATCCGCTCGACCGCGGCGACGCTCGAGGACGTGGTCGCGGAGATCGCCGCCACACGCATCACCGAACGCGGCGAGACCCGCGCCGACGACCGAATCTCCGAGGCCGCCATGGAGGACCGCAAGAAGGAGGGCTACTTCTAGTGGCGACCACCGGCGCGGCGACGAACGGTCGCCCGTCAGTCGGCCGCGCCGCGGAGCTCGTCCGCTTCGCCACCGCTGGTTCCGTCGACGACGGCAAGTCGACCCTGATCGGCCGCCTGCTCTACGACACGAAATCGATCTTCGAGGATCAGCTCGAGCACGTGGCGCGCACGTCTCTCCAGCGCGGCGATGGCTACGTAAACCTGGCCCTCCTCACGGACGGCCTCCGCGCGGAGCGCGAGCAGGGCATCACGATCGACGTGGCGTACCGGTACTTCCAGACGCCGCGGCGCAAGTTCATCATCGCGGACACGCCCGGGCACCCGCAGTACACGCGGAACATGGTGACGGGCGCGTCCACCGCGGATCTCGCGCTGATCCTGATCGACGCGCGCAACGGGGTGGTCGAGCAGTCCCGTCGGCACGCCTTCATCGCCTCGCTGCTGCGGATCCCGCACCTGGTCGTGTGCGTGAACAAGATGGACCTGGTCGCCTTCGACCAGGAGGCCTTCGAGCGCATCTGCTCGCACTTCTCCGGCTGGGCCGCAAAGCTCGAGGTCACGGACGTCACGTTCATCCCGATCTCGGCCCTCCACGGCGACAACGTGGTGGAGCGCTCGGCGCGGATGCCGTGGTACGAGGGCTCCTCACTCCTCTACCACCTAGAGCACGTACACGTGGCGTCCGACCGCAACCTGGTGGACGCCCGCTTCCCCGTGCAGTGGGTGGTGCGGCCGATGTCGGACGAGTACCACGACTACCGCGGCTACGCCGGCCAGGTGGCCTCGGGTGTGTTCCGCGTCGGCGACGAGGTGGTGGTGCTGCCGTCCGGGATCGAGACGCGCATCGCGGGCATCGACACCTACGACGGCCCGCTCGAGGAGGCGTTTCCGCCGCTGTCCGTGAGTTTGCGGCTCGACGACGACCTGGACGTCTCGCGCGGGGACATGATCGCCCGGCCCCAGAACCGGCCCATCGAGGCCCGCGACGTCGATGCGATGGTGTGCTGGATGTCCGAGCGACCGCTCCAGCCGAGGGGGCGCTACCGGGTCAAGCACACCACCCGCACGGTGCTGGCCAAGGCCGACGAGCTGCGCTACCGGATCGATGTGAACACCCTCCACCGCCACGAGGACGCCGACGGCCTGTCGCTGAACGAGATCGGGCGCCTGCGGCTGCGGCTGTCATCGCCGCTCTTCGTCGACGAGTACCGCCGAAACCGCACGACCGGCAGCTTCATCCTCATCGACGAGTCGACGAACGACACCGTCGGCGCGGGTATGGTCCTGTAGGAAGTGGACGCGGCCATCATCGGCTTCGGCCTCGGCGTCGGCATCCTGGTCGGCATGACCGGCATCGGCGGCGGCTCGCTGATGACGCCGCTACTGATCCTCGTATTCGGCGTCAAGCCGATCACCGCCATCGGGACGGACCTCGCGTACGCAGCGGTGACCAAGACCGTGGGCGGGTACAAGCACTGGCGCCAGAAGACCGTCGACTTGAAGCTTTCGACGTGGATGGCGCTCGGCTCGGTGCCGGCGGCCGTCGGCGGCGTCTATGCCCTCGACCTCCTTGAGCGGGCGACCGGACGTGACTTCGACGAGCTCCTGCTGACTCTCCTGGCCGGCGCGCTGCTGTTGACCGGCACCGCCACGCTGGTGCGGTCGTTCCTCAAGCGCTTTCACGAGCGCGAGCGCGGAACCGTGGCGATGGAGCGGCGGCACAAGGTCGCCGCCGTCACGCTCGGCGTGTTCGTGGGCTTCGTGCTCGGGGTGACCTCCGCGGGCAGTGGCGCGCTGATCGCGGTCGGGCTGATCCTGCTGTTCCGCCTGGTGCCTACCCGCGTCGTCGGCACGGACGTCTTCCACGCGGCGATCCTGCTCTGGGCAGCGGCGGCCGCGCACGTCGTGGCCGGCAACGTGGACTTCGCGCTCGCGGCGAACATCCTGCTCGGCTCGGTTCCCGGCGTATGGATGGGGAGCCACTGGTCGATTCGCGTGCATCCCGCCGTGCTGAGGACGACCCTGGCCGTGGTCCTGATTGGCGCCGGCATGGCGCTGCTCGGCAAGGCCGGTCTCGGAATCCCGCCTCTCGCCCTGGTCCCGTTCCCCCTCGGCGTGATCGTCTTGCTGGTGGTGACGATCATTCACGAGCGGCGCGCCCGGCTGCGGGGGGCGGCACCCGCGTCGCAGCGCCGCGACGTCGCAGCGGGCGCGGCCTCGGCGCGGGCCGCCGGTGCCCGGGCGGCCGAGGTCAGCCGGCCCTGACGCGGGTCAGGGCCAGCGGTGCGCAGCCCGCAGCCGAGCTCCGCTCCAGCCGGTTCGGTCCTCAGGAGTCCCGACGGCGGGCGGGTGAGCGACGGAGCGTTGCGGTCTGGCCGTCCCAGCGCCGACGCGCTCGGTCGGACCCCCTAGCCTTTCCGGCGCCATGATGGTTGTGATGACGCCGGATGCCACGCCGGCGCAGATCGAGGCGGTCGTCGAGCGGCTGGAGGCCGCCGGCGTGCACGCGAAGGTCATGCCGGGCGAGCTCACTACGGCGATCGGCGCGATCGGCGATCCCGAGGGCGTGCGCGAGATGGGTCTCGAGGGGCTACCGGGCGTGGATCAGGTGATCCCGATCAGCCGCCCCTACAAGCTCGCCTCCAGCGAGCTGTCGCACCACGAGCCGACGACCTTCGAGGTCGACGGACGGCGCGTCGGCGGCGGCGAGACGTTCTGCCTGATCGCCGGGCCGTGCACCGTCGAGTCGGCCGAGCAGACGCGGGAGGTCGCCCGGGTGGTCGCGGCGGCCGGCGCCTCGATGCTGCGGGGCGGCGCGTTCAAGCCGCGCACGTCCCCGTTCTCGTTCCAGGGTCTCGGCCTCGAGGGGCTCGAGATCCTTGCCGACGTGCGCGCGGAGACGGGGCTGCCGGTCGTGAGCGAGATGACCTCGGCCAGCGTGGCCGACCGCTTCGCGGACGCTGTGGACGTCATCCAGGTGGGCGCGCGCAACATGCAGAACTACGGGCTCCTCGAGGTCGTCGGCAAGCTCGACAAGCCGGTACTGCTGAAGCGGGGGCTGTCCTCGACCCTCGACGAACTCCTCATGGCGGCCGATTACGTCCTCAAGGAGGGCAACGAGCGGGTCATCCTCTGCGAGCGCGGGATCCGCACTTTCGACACCGCGATGCGCTTCACGCTCGACGTCGGCGCGGTGCCCTGGCTGAAGCTGCACACGCACCTGCCGGTGATCGTCGACCCCTCTCACGCGTCAGGCGACCGCCGGCTCGTGGGCCCGCTCTCGCGGGCGGCCGCCGCGGCCGGCGCCGACGGGATCATCGTCGAGGTGCACCCCGACCCCGAGGTGGCGCTCTGCGACGGCCCGCAGCAGCTCTTCGCGGCGGACTTCGAGGGCTTCGCCCGTGAGGTAGAGGCACACGCCGGGCTGCTGGGCCGCCGGCTGGCGTAGGCAGGGGCGAATCCGCCCCGGCCTGGCACTTCAACGGGTGTCAGGAGAAATGGGGCCTATAGAACGAAAAGTCCTGACACCCGGGCAGGCCGACGCCTTCATCGTGGCGGCGGCGCGGCACCGGGTCGTCGCCCGGCGGGAGCTGATCGCCGCCGGCGTGGGAAGCGAGGCGATCCGTCACCGGCTCGCAAACCACCGCCTGTTTCGCCAGTACCGGGGCGTCTACTCGGTCGGGACGCCGGATCTGGACCGCTTTGGCCGCTGGCTCGCGGCCGTATTGGCGTGCGGCTACAAAGCGGTGCTAAGCCACCGGTCTGCGGCGGCGCTCTGGGGTCTGATGCGTCCGGTGGCGGGCGCGGTCGACGTCACCGTTCCAGGTCGCTCGAGCTGCCGACGGGTGGGCATCCGGGTGCACGCCACGCGGTCGCTGCCGGCCGCCGAGGTCAGACGCACGCGAGGAATCCCGTGCACCAGCGTCGAGCGCACGCTGATCGACATGGCGAGCGGACCCGCGGCCGACGTCGAGCGAGCTGTGGAGCAGGCATTCGCGCTCCGTCTGCTGGGGCGGACCCGCTTTGCGGACGCGCTCGGCCGGGCGGACGGCCGGGCGGGCGTCCGGAGTCTCCGCCGTCTGTTTGGGCGCCTGCTGGAAGAGCTACCGCTCACCCGTAGCGAGCTCGAGCGCCGCTTCCTGAAGCTCGTGGCCGGTGCAGGGCTCGCCGCGCCGCGGGTGAACCGTCACAGCGCAGAACACCGCGTCGACTTCGCATGGCCTGAGAGCTTGCTCATCGTGGAGACGGACGGCCGTGCCACCCACGACAACCCCTATGCCTTCCACCAAGACCGGGCTCGGGACCTCGACCTAGAGCTCGCGGACTGGCACGTGATCCGGCTCACCTGGTGGCAGGTGATCGAGCAGCCGGAGCGCGTGCTCACCCTGCTGCGAGCTCGCATACTGTGAGGCGTGACTGCGGTCGCTCCCTCCGTCCCGCCCGGTCCGGCCGCGCCCCGCGTTCTGCAGACGATGCGCTGGCTCGCCCGCCCGGCCGCGATGCTCGAGGCCAGCGCCCGCCGCTACGGGGACATGTTCACGCTGCGGATCACGCACGAGGGCATCTGGGTGTTCGTCACGCACCCCGATGCGGTCAGGCAGGTCTTCAAGGGCGACCCGCGGGTCTTCCACGCCGGCGAGGCCAACGTCGTGCTGCTCCCGGTGCTCGGACGTCAGTCGCTCCTGCTCCTCGACGAGCAGGAGCACATGGCCCAGCGCCGGCTGGTGCTGCCCCCGTTCCATGGCGACCGCCTGCGTCGCTATGAGCAGGTGATGGCGGAGGTCGCGGCCCGCGAGATCGAGCGTTGGCCGCTCGGTGTCCCGTTCGCGACCTGGCCGACGATGCAAAGCATCACGCTCGAGGTGATCGTCCGAACCGTCTTCGGCGTCCAGGAGCGCGAGCGCCTGCGGCGCATATCTGACGCGCTGCGAAACCTGCTCGCATGGAGCACCGACCCGCGGCGGATCGGCATACTCGCGGCGCTCGGGCCGCGACGGGTCGCCGAGACGAAGATGTTCCGTCGCGTCCGCGGCCCGGCGGACGCCCTGCTCCACGAGGAGATCAGCCGCCGCCGGGCCGATGTTGACCGCGAGGGCGGCGATGACGTGCTCTCGCTCCTGCTGGAGGCGCGCCATGAGGACGGCAGCGCCATGTCGGACCGGGAGCTTCGCGACGAGCTCATGACCCTGCTCGTCGCGGGCCACGAGACCACCGCCACCGCGCTCGCTTGGGCACTCGAGGCGCTCGTGCGCCATCCCGCCGCGCTGGCACGGCTCCGCGGCGCGGTGCTCGCCGGCGACGACGCCTACCTCGACGCGGTGATCAAGGAGACGCTCCGCCTGCGGCCGGTGGTCGCGGTGGTGCTGCGGCGGCTGACCGAGCCGACGGAGATCGGCGGTCGCCTGCTCCCGGCGGGCACGAACGTCGCGCCGTGCATATACCTCCTCCACCGCCGACCGGACGTCTACCCGGCGCCGCGAGCGTTCCGGCCGGAGCGCTTCCTCGAGCGCCCGGCGGGGACCTACACGTGGATCCCATTCGGCGGTGGCGTGCGCCGCTGCCTTGGGGCGAGCTTCGCGCAGCTCGAGATGAAGGCCGTGCTGCGCGAGGTGATCTCGCGGTTCGAGCTGGGCGTGGGCTCGCGGAGGCCAGAGCGGCGCGTGCGCCGCGCGATCGTGTTCGCGCCCTCGCGTGGCGGCGAGATCGTCGCCCTGCGCCGGCACGGCGTGGCCGCTCCCTCGCGGCGGCCGCTCGACGGCCGAGCGCTGCTTGCCGGCAGCGGGTAATAACCTCACGCCCCGCAATGTTCGAGAAGGTCCTCGTCGCCAATCGGGGCGAGATAGCGATCCGGGTGATGCGCACGCTCGAGGAGCTCGGGATCGGCACCGTCGCCGTCTACTCGGAGCCCGATCGCGACGCCCCGCATGTCCGCCGCGCCGACGACGCCTACCTGCTCGGCGCCGGCCCGGCCACGGAGAGCTATCTGGTCGTCGAGAAGATCCTCGAGGTCGCGGAGCGGTCGGGGGCACAGGCGATCCACCCGGGCTACGGCTTCCTTGCCGAGAATGCCGCGTTCGCGCGAGCTTGCGGCGAGGCCGGGATCACCTTCATCGGCCCCCCGGCCAGCGCGATAGAGGCGATGGGGTCGAAGACGCGGGCGCGCGAAATCATGCGCGAGGCGGGTGTGCCGATCGTGCCCGGCACGACCGACCTGGTCGCGAGCGTAGATGACGCCCGCCGGATCATCGGCGAGTCGATTGGCTACCCGGTGGCGATCAAGGCCGCCGGCGGGGGCGGCGGCAAGGGCTTCCGGGTGGCGGAGTCGGAGGACCAGCTCGAGAAGGCGTTCGAGGGCGCCGCGCGGGAGGGAGAGAAGTTTTTCTCGGACTCCACCGTCTACCTCGAGCGCTACCTGCCGGACCCGCGCCACGTCGAGGTGCAGGTGCTGGCCGACCGGCACGGCAGCGTGGTCCACCTGTTCGAACGCGACTGCTCGGTGCAACGCCGGCACCAGAAGCTGATCGAGGAGAGCCCCGCCCCGGCGGTCGACCCGGAGCTGCGCGAGCGCATCGGGACGATCGGGGTGGACGCCGCGCGCGCCGTTGGCTACCGCTCCGCGGGAACCGTTGAGGGCCTGCTCCAGGACGACGAGTACTTCTTCCTCGAGATGAACACGCGCGTCCAGGTGGAGCATTGCGTGACCGAGATGGTCACCGGCATCGACATCGTCCGTGAGCAGATCAAGATCGCGGCCGGCGAGCAGCTCTCCTTCGGCCAGGAGGACGTGGTGATCCGCGGCCACGCGATCGAGTGCAGGATCAACGCCGAGGACGCCGCGAAGAACTTCGCGCCCGCGCCGGGCCGGATCGGCTCCTACCGGGAGCCCGCCGGACCGTTCGTGCGCGTGGACTCCGGCGTCGAGGAGGGCTACGAGGTCCTGCCGCTGTACGACCCGATGATCGCGAAGCTGATCGTCTGGGACGTGGACCGCCGGGCGTCGACCCGGCGGATGCTGCGCGCGCTCGGCGAGTACGAGATCGAGGGGGTGAAGACGCTCATCCCGTTCCACCGGTCGCTGCTCGCTACCGAGCAGTGGGCGCGCGGCGAGACCTGTCGGGACCTGGTCGAGGACAGGGAGTGGCTGAGCCGACTCGCGTTCCCGCCGCGCCCGAAGCCCGCCGAGCGCGAGGACCATAAGGTCGAACACGAGTACGCCGTCGAGGTGTCGGGGCGGAGGTTCGACGTGAAGGTGATCGGCTCGCCGCCCGCCGCAACACCGAACGGCGCCGCCCCTACGGTCCGCCAGGCGCCGCGGCGCGAGCGCAAGAGCGGCGGTGGCGGCGGCGCACCGGGCGAGCTGGTCTCCCCGATTCAGGGCACCGTGCTCAGGGTGGCCGTCGAGCAGGGCGCCCAGGTCGACGAGGGCGCCCTCATCTGCGTGATCGAGGCGATGAAGATGGAGAACGAGATCATCGCCCCGGCCTCCGGGACCGTCGAGGAGCTCGGTGTCTCAGAGGGTGGCTCGGTCGCCACGGGCGACCGGATCGCGCTGATCAAGTAGCGCCGGCGCGAGGTGCGGGCGGGTACCCCGCCCACACCACGAGCTCGTGCGCCCGACCTGGACGGCGCGCCGCGACCAGCACCCCGAGCCCGCGGTTCGTGGGCCGGATGCGGTAGCTCACCCGCCTGCCGTACAGCGTTACGCGCCGGATCTCGGCGCCCGAGTCGAGCGTGTGGCCGAGCACCAGCCGGCGCTGCCGCACCCGGGCTCGAACGAAGGGTGCCGCCGGTATAGGGGCGGCCGAATATCGGGTCCGACTCCGCGTCGGTGTAGCGCTGCTGCTGACCGGGTCCGAGGCGGCCGTAGTTCCCCTCGGAACGCGAGACCCGTGACGATCTCCCTGCCGCCCGTCACGAGCTCCGCCTCCATCGGCGTTACGCCGATCCAGTGCCTCTCGTGTGTTGAGCGCGCGCGAGGTTCTCCGCGTGGAGGCGCCGCTGCGCCTTCGTGTCGCGCCCCGCCGGCAGCGCCGGGCGCTCCTCGCCCCGGTCCAGCGCGTCGAGGTAGTCGACGTCCTCGTCGAGCAGGCGGAGGGCGGTGTCGCGGTCGTGCGGCGACCCGTGGCCCGGCACGACCACCTCGGCGGCCTCGACCAGCGAGGCAAGCCGGGCCAGCGTGGCCCGGTACTCCGCCGGCGAGCCGCCCGCAGAGATCGTCGGAATCTCGACGTCCGAGAGGTAGTCGCCCGGCACCAGCACACCAAGCGAGCGGGCGAAGATCGCCGTCCCGTCCGGCGTGTGACCCTCCGCCGGATGGAGCTCGAGCTCCTCCTGACCGAGCTCGAGCCGGCCGGGCACTGGGAGGCCCTGGACCTGGCCGAGCGCGAGCGGCGACGGCCGCGAGACGTAGAGCTCCGCGTCGTGGTCGCGCAGCTCGCGCTGGGCGGCTCCGGGCTCGCGGTGCAGGCGCTCCACGGTCGGCTGTCCGAGGCCGAGCGCCAACCCCGGGAACGCAAGGCGCCCGAGCAGGTGGTCGAAGTCGGCGTGCGTCGCAAGAAGGCCGTCCGGCTCGAAGCCGGCGCCCGCGAGCAGGCCGGGCACGGCCTCGAGCTCGTCGGGGAAGTACGGCGAGTCGATCAGGAGCGCCTCGCCTGCGGCGCGCAGCGCGGTCGCGGTCGTCTGCCAGATCCGACTCGTCAGGACGAGCGCGTCGCGGTGGACCGAGACGGCCCTCAAGCGGCCTTCAGCAGCTTGCCGGCGTCGCGGAAGGTCTTCACCTCCGCGTCCGGCTTC
Organism: Thermoleophilaceae bacterium; assembly: GCA_014534235.1. Lineage (GTDB taxonomy): Bacteria > Actinomycetota > Thermoleophilia > Solirubrobacterales > Thermoleophilaceae > JACVRW01. The sequence continues at coordinate 10,074 of JACVRW010000013.1, forward strand.
TTGCCGCCATCGGCCTCATAGCCGTGGCGGTTGACCCAGATCACCGGGATCTTCTCCTTGAGGCAGGGCGCGACGTCGGTGGGGTAGCCCGACGCGATGTGCACCCAGTGCCTCCGCTTGCCTTCGATCCGTCGGGCGCACTCCTTGAAGTGCGCGGGGTCGGGCTTGTAGCTGCGCACCTGCTGGGCCGTGACAACCAGGTCGAAGTCGGTGCGGAAGTGCCGCCGTGTGGCGCCGAGCAGCTTGTCGTCGACGTTCGAGAGGATGCCGAGCTCGTACTTCTTGGAGAAGCGCTCGAGCTGGGGGTTCGTCTCCCGGAACGGCTGCCACGCCGGCATGCTGTTCGGCAGGAAGCTGGCACGCGAGGGCTCGAGCTCCCAGCCGAGGTCCCTCGCCACGCGCACCGCCGTGCGCCGCAGCACCTCGGCGTAGAGCTCGTACGAACCGCGCTGTATCTCCCGCTGCACCTGGATGAAGCGCGGTACGAGAGCCTCGCGATCGACGGTGAACCCGTCGCGGTCGGCCTCCTTCTGGAACGCCTCGTAGACCCCGGTCTCCCAGTCGATCAAGGTCCCGTAACAGTCAAAAGTGACGAACTGGACGTCTTTCGGTAGAGCCATGGGTGTTCGATAGGGTGCTCGCGGCCCGCGGCGGCGGCGGGATAGTACCTACCCCCGATGGACCTCCTCGAATACCAGGGCAAGCAGCTGTTCCGCGCGCACGGGGTGCCCGTCCCCGACGGTGCGCACGCCGACTCCGTGGACGGCGCGGTGCAGGCGGCGGAGGCGCTCGGGTTCCCGGTGGTGATCAAGGCGCAGGTGCAGATCGGCGGGCGGGGCAAGGCCGGCGGCATCAAGTTGGCGAAGGATCGCGGGGAGGCAGCGCGGCACGCGGGGGCGATCCTCGGCATGGACATCCGCGGGTTCACGGTCCACGAGCTCTACGTGGAGAAGGCGTCCAGCATCGCCGAGGAGTACTACGCCGCGATCGTGCTCGACCGCTCGGCGAAGAAGCCGATGGCGATGCTCTCGCGGATGGGCGGCATGGACGTGGAGGAGGTGGCCGAGCGCGACCCCGAGGCCATGCGGATGGTGCACGTCGACCCGCTGATCGGGTTTCAGGACTTCCACGGGCGCCGGCTCGCGTTCGAGGCCCCCATCGGCGGGGACCTGGTCCGCCCGGTGGGCGCGATGCTCGCCAAGCTCTACGAGGTGTTCGTACGCGAGGACGCCACGCTCGTCGAGGTCAACCCGCTGCTCGTCACCGAGGGGCGCGACGTGGTCGCCCTCGACGCAAAGGTCACGATCGACGGAAACGCCCTGTGGCGCCACCCGGACCTGGCCGAGCTGCGCGACCTCTCGGCGGAGGACCCGCAGGAGCGCATGGCCAAGGAGCGCGGCCTCACGTACGTGAAGCTGGACGGCAACATCGGGATCCTCGGAAACGGCGCGGGCCTCGTGATGTCCACGCTCGACGTCGTAGCCCAGGCCGGGGGCAGGCCGGCCAACTTCCTCGACGCCGGCGGCGGCTCCAAGGCCGACGCGATCACGAGCGCGGTGGAGGTGATCCTCTCCGACGAGAAGGTGAGCGCCGTGCTCTTCAACATCTTCGGCGGGATCACCCGCTGCGACGAGGTGGCCCGTGGGCTGATCGAGGCGTTCCGGAAGGTCGAGCCTGACGTGCCGTTCGTGGTGCGCCTCGACGGCACGAACGACGAGGAGGGCCGCCGACTCTTGGCAGAGGCGGAGCTTCCGAACGTGCACACCGAGGCGACGATGCTCGCCGCGGCGGAGCGCGTGGTGGAGCTGGCCGGATGAGCGTCCTCGTCGACCACGACACCCGCCTAAGCGTCGCCGGCATAACCGGACGCGAGGGCACCTTCCACACGCTGCGCGACCGGGACTACGGGACGAACGTGGTGTCGGGGGTGACGCCCGGCAAGGGCGGTCACGACGTGGACGGCATACCGGTGTTCGACACCTTTCACGCCGCGGTCGCGGAGACCGGCGCCAACACGGCGATGATCTTCGTCCCCCCGCGCTTCGCCGCCGACTCGATACTCGAGGCCGAGGACGCCGGCATATCGCTGATCGTGGCGATAACGGAGGGGATCCCGGCCCACGACGAGCTGCGGGTCTACAACCACCTCCGCCGCGGCTCGTCGCGCCTGATCGGACCGAACTGCCCGGGGATCCTCTCGCCGGGCAAGGCCAACGTCGGGATCATCCCGGCCCAGTTCTTCAAGCAGGGAGGCGTGGGGCTCGTCTCCCGCTCCGGCACGCTCACCTACCAGATCGGGAACGAGCTGGCGCAGCGCGGCTTCGGCAACTCATCGATCGTGGGCATCGGCGGCGACCCGGTCCCCGGTTCGAGCTTCATCGACATCATCGAGCTCTTCGAGGCCGACCTGGAGACGGAGCTCATCGTGATGTGCGGGGAGATCGGCGGCGACGACGAGGAGCGCGCGGCGGACTACATCGCGGCGCACGTCTCGAAGCCGGTTGTGGCCTACATCGCCGGGTTCACGGCCCCGCCGGGCAAGACGATGGGCCACGCCGGCGCGATCGTCTCCGGCTCGAGGGGCACCGCCGCCGCCAAGGCGGAGGCGCTCGAGGCGAGGGGCGTCCGGGTGGCCCGCAACCCGGCGCAGGTGGCGGACATTGCCGGGGAGATCCTAGGGGCGCGGGTCTAACCTCCCCCGCTGATCGGAGTTTGGCTCGCATACCAACGCAAAGGCCGATCAGCGCCAGCTTCCGCGGCCTAGGACGCCACGGTGTCCCGGCCGCCCCGCTGCACGTCGACGGACATCAGCGCAGGGTCGGCGAACGCCGCCGCCCGCTCCACGTCCTTCGGGCCGTAGCCCTGATCAGGTTGTCGGGCTTGACGTCGCGGTGGAACGTAGGCGCCGCAGCGCACGCCCGTAAGTATGCGCGGCCACCTGCCCGGTATCGTGGCGGCTCGTGTCCGAGCTGACCAACATCTCGCTCGCGCGCGGCGCTCCTTCGATCGACATCGTGGCCGTGGACGAGCTGCGCGCAGCGGCCGATCGCGCCTTCGAGCGCGACCCGAGCGGGACGTTCTCGTACGGCACGTCGGCCGGGTATCCCCGCCTGCTCGAGTGGATCGCCGCCAAACACGGGGTCGAGCCCGACCGGACCATCGCCACCAACGGCTCGATGCAGGCCGACGCGTTCCTGTTCGAGGCGCTCGTGGAGCCCGGCGACCTGGTGGTGGTGGAGGCCCCGACCTATGACCGCACGCTGCTGGGGCTGCGCCGGCTGGGCGCCGAGATCCTGGCGATCCCGCTCGAGGCCGACGGCATCGACGTCGAGGAGCTCGCCCGGGCGCTCGAGGCCGGTGCGCGACCCAAGCTGGCCCACATCATCCCCAACTTCCAGAACCCCGCCGGCTGCACCCTCTCCGGGGAGAAGCGCGAGCGCCTGCTCGACCTGGCGCGCGAGTTCGGCTTCACGGTCTTCGAGGACGACCCGTACGTCGAGCTCCGCTTCGAAGGCCCCCACCACCCGACGATGCTGTCGCTCGACGGCGGTGAGGGCGTCGTGTATGCCTCGTCGTTCTCGAAGACGGTCAGTCCCGGCATCCGGGTCGGCTACCTCGTGGGATCGGCGGACCTGATCGCGCGGATTCGAGCGATCGCTACCGGCACGTACATCTCGCCGAGCATGGTGTCCCAGTCGATCGTCGCGGAGTTCTGCCACTCCGGCGCGATCGAGCGCTCGATCGCAACCGTGAAGAGGGCTCTGCGGGAGCGCCGCGACGCCACCTGCGCCGCGCTCGAGCGCCACCTCCCCGAGGCCCGCTTCGTGCCGCCGCAGGGCGGCTATTTCCTTTGGGTCGACCTGCCGGAGGGCAGCGACGTGGAGCAGGTCGAGGCCGCCGCTCGCGAGCGGTCGGTCACCTTCGTGAAGGGCACGGACTTCCTGCTCGACGGCGGGGACAGCTCGCTGCGGCTGGCCTACTCCGCCGTACCCCCCGACCAGATCGAGGAGGGCGTCGCGCGGATCGCGGACGCCTACCGGGAGCTGGCCGGGGCGCGCGCCGTCGCCGAGCCCGGTCGGCGTGCGTGATCCAGCTCCAGCGTCCGCGCGACATCACCGCGCTGTTCGGCGACTCCCTGCGCGTCTTCTTCCGGCACGCGTTCGTCTTCATCGCGCTGTCCGCGGCCGTCATCGTGCCGGTGGACCTCGTCGTTCTCGGGATCGGGCTCGAGCAGTTCACCGCCGACTACGATGAAACGCCGTCGATCGCCGAGGCTGCGGTGCCGACCGCGGTCGGCTTCCTGGTCGTCGTACCGCTGATCACGGCGATCTGCATCCACACGCTCCGGGCGGTGGCGGAGGGTGGACGCGCGAGCGCCGGCCAGTCGTTCGTCGCCGGCTTCGAGGCGTTCACGCCGCTCTTCTTTGCGGTCCTGCTCGCGGCGGTCGGGATCGCCCTCGGCCTGGTGGCCCTGATCGTCCCCGGCATGTACCTCGCGGTGCGGTGGTTCTTCGTGCCCCAGGCCGTGGTGCTGGAGGGCGCCCGGGGCCCGGATGCGCTGGCGCGCTCGAGCGCTGTCGTTCAGGGGTTCTGGTGGCGCACGTTCGGGCTCGTGATCGTGGTCAACCTGGCCGCGGCGGTGCCGGGGGTCGTGCTGTCGGCGCCCTTCTCGGCGCTCGCCTCTGCGACCGACCGGGCGGTCTGGTCGATGGTCGGCACGATCTGCGCGGAGAGCGTCACGACACCGTTCCTCGCGCTGTTCGCGACGCTGCTCTACTACGATCTGCGCGCGCGGCGAGCGGGGGCGCCGGCGTGACGTAGGGCGCGGCGGGTGGCGGCGCCGGCGTAACTCAGCGTCCGTAGCGCTCGCGGCCGAGGACGAGCTGCTCGGGAAGCGCCGTGCGAGGCGCCGGCGAGGGGTCCGCCACGACCGACACGGTTTCCGCCACGCTGCGGGTGAGCGAGTGGCGCCTTCCGTCGGCCTCGACCACCACCTCGTCGTCGCCGGAGAGCGCCAGCGTGCCCTCGAGCCCCGGGTGCAGCCCGGCGTCCTTCAGGTAGTGGAGCAGGTCCTCGGCCTCGTTCTCGAAGCGGAGCACACGCACGGTCGCGCCGCGCTCGACGTCGGCCAGCGGAACGCCCTCCTCGCGCTCCCCCTCGAAGATCGGGTGCCCGTGAGGGCAGGTGTTCGAGTCGCCGATCGCACGCAGCATGCGCTCCTCGACCACCGGGGACATCCAGTGCTCGAGACGCTCGGCCTCCTCGTGCACCTGGTCCCACGGAATGTCGAACACGTCCGTCAGGAAGCGCTCGATCAGCCGGTGGCGGCGCACGATCTGGGCGGCGTGCTCGCGGCCGGTCTCCGTGAACGCCAGCGTCTTGTCCTCCTCGCGGGTGACGTAGCCGTCGCTCTCCAGGCGACCGATCATCTCGTGCACGGTGGGGGCGGAGACCTGCATCGCCCGGGCGACGTTTGCGCCGGTCAGCGGGAGCCGGGCCTCCTGCAGCCAGTAGATGGTCTGGAGGTACTCCTCCTCGGCGACGGTCGCCTGCTCCTGCGACATGGACGGCATCCTACCCGGGTCTACGATCCCCGCATGGAGCTCCGCGCCGGGATCCGGGTGCTGGTCACGGGCGCCTCGCGTGGCATCGGCGAGGCGATCGCGCGCGCCTTCGCCGCGCGCGGGTGCACGCTCGGCCTGGTCGCGCGCGCGGTCGAGCCGCTCGAGCTACTGGCCGCCTCGCTTCCCGGCCACGGGCACGTCGCGCTCCCGGGCGACGTGTCCGAGGCGCCGTCGATCGCACGCGCGGTGCGGGAGTTCGGCCGGGTGGACGTGCTGGTCGTCAACGCCGGCATCACCCACTACATGCCGTTCGCCGAGCTTCCGCTGGAGAAGGCCGAGCAGATGGTCCGGGTGAACTGGCTCGGCACCCTTTACACGGTCAAGGCCGCGCTCCCCGCGATGCTCGAGCTGCGGCGCGGGCACATCGTCGTGGTCTCCTCCGGCGGCGGGGTGCGGGGCTTTCCGTGGGCCGCCGTGTACAACGGGACGAAGGCCGCGCAGCGCGCGTTCGCGGAGGCCCTGCGACACGAGCTGCACGGCACCGGCGTGTCGGTGACGACCGTCTACCCCGGCGAGGTCGCGACCTCGCTGCACGACCACGAGCTCGACCACATGCCGGACTGGTACCACCTCGACCGGCGCTCGCCGGCGGGTCCGCTCGGCGAGAAGGTGGTGGAGGCCGTCGAGCACGACCGGCGTGAGGTCTTCTATCCCCCGATCGTCCGACTGCTTCGGGTCGTGAACGGGGTCGCGCCACGAGCCGCCGACGTCATCCTCCGGCGGATGCTCGGGGAGAGCGCCGCGCCGAGGCGCGACTGAGGCCCAGTAGGTCCAGCACGCGTTCAACGTCCTCCTCGGTGTTGTAGACGTGCCAGGACGTGCGCAGCCGCCCGGCGCGGGCGGCGGCCATCACCGCGCTGCGCCGGAGGCGCTCCTCGGCGCCCGGCACGTCCGCCGAGACAATCGCCGAGTCGCCCGGCTCGAGCCCCAGGCCGGCGCGGAACAGGTTGGCGAGCCGCAGGTCGTGCTCGTGGACCGCGTCCACGCCGATCTGGAGCACAACCTCGATTGCCGGCGCAGTGCCGACCCACGAGAACCAGGCGGGGCTCGCGTCGAGGCGGCGGGCGGTGCTCGCAAGCCGAAGCGGCGGGCCGTAGTACGAGGAGTGCGGATCATCACCGGCGTACCAGCCGGCGGCGTGCGGGGTTAGACGCTCGAGTAGGCCGGGGCGGACGCCCATGAACGCCGTCCCGCGGGGGGACATGAGCCACTTGTAGGCGGCGCTGATGAAGACGTCGAAGCCGCGCCCGTCGAACGGCAGCCAGCCGCAGGCGTGCGTCGCGTCGACCACCGTGAGCGCCCCGTGGTGCGCCGCCGCCGCGGCCACGGCGTCGAGGTCGGCGAGCTCGCCGGTGGAGGACTGCACGGCGCTGAACGCGACGACATCCGTGCAGGCGTCGATCGCCTGCGCGAGGCGAGCCACCGGCACGCACCTCACCTCGACGCTCCGCCCCTGCGCCAGGAAGGGCCACAGAAGCGAGGTGAACTCCACATCGGTCGAGACCACCCGCGCCCCGTCCGGGATCGAGGCGGCGATGAGGCCCACGAGGGTCGACACGCTGCCGCCCACGGCGATCCACTCGACGGGCACCCCGCACAGCCGAGCGAAGTGCGCTCGCGCCGCCTCGGTGGCGTCGCCCCAGTGCTCCCAGCTCGTGCGGCCGGCGCGCCAGTCGCCGAGCGCCGCCTGGAGGGCGTCCCACGCCGGTCGGGGCGGCAGGCCGTAGCTCGCCGTGTTCAGGTAGATGCCCTCCGGCTGCCAGAGCGAGCGTGCCTCCTCGATGGCGATCGGCATCACCGACTAACGTGCCCTTCTCGTGGCCCTTCCACTCGCGCCTCCGATCCAGCCTCAGCTGGCCCGCTCGGCGAACGACCTGCCCGCCGGCGACGGCTGGTGCTTCGAGCCGAAGTGGGACGGCTTCCGGACGATCGTCTTCCGCGACGGCGCGGACGTACACCTCCAGAGCCGCAACGGTCGCCCAATGAACCGCTACTTCCCGGACGTCATCGACCAGGTCCGCCGGGTGCCGGCGGAGCGCCTCGTCCTGGACGGCGAGATGATCGTGATGGTCGACGGGATCCAGGAGTTCGACCTGCTCTCGCAGCGAATCCACCCGGCCGCCTCCCGGGTGGATCGCCTCGCTCGCGAAACGCCCGCCGAGTTCGTGGCGTTCGACCTGCTCGCCGAGGGTGACGAGACGCTTTTCGACCTGCCCTATCTCGAGCGCCGCAAACGGCTCGAGAGCGTGGTGGCAGACCCGGTGCGGCTCACACCCATCACCGCGGAACCGGAGGCCGCTCGCGAGTGGCTCGCCGGCACGGGCGAGGGCGTGATCGCCAAGGAAGACTCCGCCCCGTACCGCCCCGGAGAGCGCACCGGCATGCTGAAGATCAAGCGAGTGCGTACGGCCGACACGGTGGTCATGGCCTTCCGATTCGGCAAGGAGCCGGACACGGTCGGCTCGCTGATCCTGGGCCTCAACGACGAAAACGGCGAGCTCCACGTCGTCGGGCACACCTCCAGCTTCCGGGCTAAGCAGAAGCGCGAGCTCCTCGGCCTGCTCGAGCCGTACCGGACCTACGAGCGCGGCTCCGGCGAGCCGAGCCGCTGGAAGTCCGAGGAGGAGCTGGTCTGGGAGGGCCTGCGGCCGGAGCTGGTCTGCGAGGTCGCCTTCGACCACATAACCGGGCAGCGGATACGCCACGGAGCGAAGTTCCTGCGCTGGCGAACCGACAAGGACCCTCAGGACTGCCTGCTCACGCAGCTGCGGGAGTGATCCTCAGGCTGATGCTCGCGGCGCTCGCGCGCCGCCTTCGTCATGGCGACGAACCGCCGAGCGGAGATCGACAGGTCGAGTTAGGTCCCGAGCGAAGCGACGGGTTTTGTCAAGTAATTCGAAAACCCGAGCGAAGCGACGGGTTTTGTCAAGTAATTCGAAAACCCCGAGCGAAGCGACGGGTTTTCGTCAACATGTGACCGGTGGCTGAGCTCGAGGTGATGCAGGCGGATGTGACCAAGCTCGAGCTCGATGCGATCGCGAACGCCGCCAACACCCAGCTGAAGCACGGGGGCGGTGTGGCGGGGGCGATCTCCCGCGCCGGCGGGCCGGACGTCCAGCGCGAGTCCGACGAGAAGGCGCCGATCGGCCTCGGGGAAGCGGTCGAGACGACCGCCGGCGACATGCCCGCCAAATGGGTCATCCATGCCGCCACCATGGAGCTCGGCGGCCCGACGTCCGCCGAGATCATCGAGCGCGCCACCCGCTCCACGCTGGCGAAAGCGGAGGAGCTCGGCTGCCGCTCGCTCGCGCTCGTCGCCTTCGGTACGGGCGTCGGGGGCTTCCCGCTCGACGAGGCCGCGCGGCTCATGGTCCGTGTCGCACGCGAGCACCAGGGCGGGCTCGAGCGGATCGTTTTCGCGGTGCACGGCGACGAGGCCGACCACGCGTTCCGCCAGGCCGTTGGGTCGAGAAACTAGAGAAACCGGCAGTGAAGCGAGCGCTTCGATCCGCTACGGAGCAATGACCGCCACAGCGGTGTGCTCGCGTGCGGCCACACCGAGCCTTTGGTCTGTCGTGAGCAAAGCGGCGTCGAGCGCCTCCGCGAGGGCCAGGTAGAGGGCGTCGGCCGAGGTGAACTTGCCCCGAAGCCGCCACGCCCGCCGCAGGAGCGGACGCGGCGGATGCAGCGCGATCCGCTGGTCGAGATAGAACACCAAGGACTGCTCGGCGCGGGCGGAAGCGAGGCGGGCACCCAGCTCCCACCGACGGAGGACCCCCGCGATCTCGAGATCGAGAGTGGCGGGGGCGTGGACCTCGGCGTCGTCGGAGAGCAGATGGTCCGCGACGAAGCCCGACTGGGGCGTCCGCAAGAGCAGTTCGAGCACGGCCGAGGCGTCGACGACGATCAACGGGGTTCGCCGCGCTCGCGCAGCTCGCGCACGGCGTCGGCCGGCGCCTCGCCGACGTCCGCGGGCTCCAGCCGGCGGAGGCGCTCGCGGAGCTCCGCCGGCGTGGGCGAGCGGGCAATCCGCTCGAGCTCCCGCCGGAGGTGCTCGGAGAGGGACTGGCCCTGCTGGGCAGCGCGCGTCTTCAGCGTCCGGTGGACGTCCTCAGGCACGTCACGGATCTGCACGAGGCGCGGCATGCACAGCGTATGCTAACAGCCTCCATGCATGCAGTGCTCGTAGCCCCGGACTCGTTCAAGGGCACCTTTGCGGCCCGTGAGGTCGCGGCCGCGATCGCTCGCGGGCTGCGCGCCGGGGGGCGCGGGGCCGAGGAGCTACCCGTCGCGGACGGCGGCGAGGGGACGATGGATGTACTCGTCGGCGCCGTCGGCGGCGAGCTGCACACGGCCACCGTGAGCGATCCGCTCGGCCGGCCCGTGGAGGCTCGGTTCGCGATCCTCCCCGACGGCACCGGCGTCGTCGAGACAGCGGAGGCGAGCGGCCTCGGCCTCGTCGACGAGGAGGAGCGGGACGCCTGGGCGGCGTCGACGCGCGGCACCGGCGAGCTGATCGCCGCAGCCGCGCAGGCCGGCGCCGAGCGAGTGATCGTCACCGTGGGCGGCTCGGCCACGACCGACGGTGGCGCCGGCGCGCTCGAGGCGCTCGACGAGGCCGGCGCCCACGTCGAGATCGACGTGCTCACCGACGTGCGCACCCCGTTCGAGCAGGCCGCGAGCGTATTTGGCCCGCAGAAGGGCGCCGACCCGTCGATGGTGAAGCGCCTCGAGCGCCGCCTCCACCGCCTCGCCGACGGTTTTCATCGCGACCCCCGCGGCGAACCGATGACCGGCGCCGCCGGCGGGCTCTCCGGTGGGCTTTGGGCGCAGCACGGCGCGCGCCTCGTGCCCGGCGCGCCGTTCGTGCTGGACGCGATCGGCTTCGACGAGCGGATGCGCGGTGCCACCTTCGTCGTGACCGGCGAGGGCCGGCTGGACGAGCAGACGCTCCAGGGCAAGATCGTCGGCGAGGTCGCCACGCGGTGCCGGCAGAACGGGGTCGCCTGCCACGCCGTGGTGGGCCGCAACGCGCTCGAGCCGTTCCAGGAGCGACTCCTCGATCTGGCGTCGGTCACCGAGGCGACGACGCTCGAGGAGCTGGAGGAGGCGGGGCGGAGACTTGTTGAGTGCCCCACATAGCGACGGGCGCTCCCGGGGGAGCGCCCGTGCTGCCTCACCCGTGCGGCGGTTGGGGCCGCCGCAGCACTGCGTATATTAGCGAAGATTGTAACGATGATCACGAGATTCCGCGAGCGCGCGGATCACGGCCTCGTAGAAGCCCTCGCTCATCGCGGCCTCGGTCCGCTCCACGTTCGGATAGCCGGAGATATCGCCCGCGGCCGCGTTCGACACGAGGAACAGGCGCCCCACCACCTCCGCCACATCGAGGTCTTCGCGGGAGTCCCCCACGGCGATGCACTCGTCACGTGAGTACCCCCGCGCGCGCATGTGGTGGGCGACCGCGCCGGCCTTCGAGGTCACGGCCGGTATCAGGTGGTACGCGTGCGGCTGTCCGGGGAGCTCGAGCGCCGTCTCGCGCCGCGAGATCTCCCCGTTGTCCACGAGCCGCAGGTACTCGTATCCCTCCGCCGCGAGGAGCATGTTCGCCTCGTCCGGGTCGACCAGCCCACGGAAGAGGTGTGAGACCTCGCGGTCGAGGTGCCACGGCGAGTGCATCTCGAGCCGCCCCGCGTAGCGCTGTAGCAGCAGGTCCGGAGCGCCGGACTCGGCGATTTGAGCATGGATCGTGGTCCCCTCGCGCGGCTGAAGCTCTCCCGTGAGGAACGTCAGCTCGCCGTCGATGACCATCCCGGAGCCGACCTCGAAGATGTAGGAGGTCTGGCCGAGAAGACGAGCGTCCTCCATCACCTGTGCCCGCCGGCGGCCGGACTTGATCACCACCTCCGCCCCCGCCCGGTGGCACGCCTCTAGGGCCCGCGCCGCGAGCAGCGTGAACTCGCCGTCCGCGGTGCGGAAGAGCGAGGCGCCCTTGCCGAGCATGGTGCCGTCGAGGTCCGTGTACACGCAGCGAATCAAGAGGCGCAGGCTAGTGCTCCCGGACCGGCCGGGGGGCGCCGAGAGCTACGCGCGCGCTCGAATCAAGGCGTAGGGCGGCCGCTCGATGATCTCGACCTGGATCAGCTGCCCGTCGGCGGTCTGGAGCGGGGGCGCGTGATCGTCGCGGAGCCTGCCGTCCGCGCGGAGCCGCTCGAGCACCACCCGCAACACGGCGTAGGCCATCGGGCCGAGCTGCGGCAGCGGCTGGTGATAGTTGTGCCGCACGTCGAGGTCCACCTGCGCCATGCCGTACGTGCCGCCGAGCTCATCGCGAGCATGCAGCAGCATCGAGGTCTCGATCGCATACCCGGTGGCGAACGGCAGGCGATCGAAGAAGTTGCGGCGCGCGGCGACCTCGCCGGCGAGCGGCTGGATGAACGCGGCGAGCGCCGGATAGAAAGCCGAGAGCAGTGGACGCGCCGTGAGCTCGGTCACGCGACCGCCGTCGATCGGTCGGATCTCACCGTCGGCCGTCGTGAATGGCCGCCGGAAGAACGCCTTCACGAAGCGCACGTCGTCATGACACAGAAGCGGGCCGAGCATGCCCGTGGCGAAGTGCGCCGAGAACGCGCGCGTGTCCGAGTCGAGGTAGACGATCAGATCGCCGCGGGCGACGGACAGCGCCCGCCACATGGCGTCGCCCTTCCCGAGCGCCTGTCCGAACTCCGGCAGGAGCTCGGATTCCTGGTGCACCTCGGCGCCGAGGCTCGCGGCGATGTCCGCGGTGCCGTCCTCCGACGCCGCGTCCACGACGAGGATCTGGTCGATCAGCGGGTCCAGTATCCGGAGCTGCTCGATGATCGGCCCGATCGTGTCGGCGACCTCGCGCGCCGGCAGGACCACCGTCACGCTTTCCCGCTTTCGCTCTAGCAGCCGCTCCAGCGGGAAGTCCGAGTGATGAAAGGAGCGGATCAAGGGACGCGTACTATGGCAACCCGTGGGCCGTGTGCGGACGTCCTACCCGTGGCAGCCTATTGTCGAAACAGGCGCGGAGGAAGAGCTCGTCGAGCGCACCTACGAGGAGCCCCGAGCGGGCGCCGCCACGCCGGTTCCAGACGACCTCCATCCGGCGCTCTTCGACGCCCTCTCGGGCGTGGGAATCGATCAGCTCTGGTCGCATCAGGCCGACGCGCTCGAGGCTTCTCGGCGGGGGCACACAATCGTCACGACCGGCACGGCGAGCGGCAAGTCGCTCGCGTTCAACCTACCCGTGCTCGACACCCTGGCGACGGATCTCTCCGCCCGCGCCTTCTACCTGTATCCGACCAAGGCGCTGGCCCAGGACCAGGCGCGCAAGCTTGCTGAGCTGGGCAGGCGCTTCCTGCGCCACGCGATCTACGACGGCGACACGCCCCGCGAGGAGCGGCGAGCGATCCGCCAGCGCTCGAATCTGATCCTCACGAACCCCGACATGCTGCACGTTGGCGTGTTGCCGAACCATCGCTCATGGGGCGACGCGCTGGCGAACCTCGCCTGGGTGGTGGTGGACGAGGCGCACGTGTACCGCGGCGTGTTCGGCTCCCACGTGGCCAACGTCCTGCGCCGGCTGCGACGCTTGGCCCGCGCCTACGGGAGCGAGCCGCGCTTCATCCTGACGAGCGCGACGATCGCCAACCCGCGCGACCTGGCCGAGCGGCTGACCGGCGTGGACTTCCAGCTCGTCGACCGCGACGGGGCGCCCCGCGCGGAGCGCGAGATCGCGATGTGGAACCCGCCGCTCGTGGACGAGCGGCTCGGCAGGCGTGCTTCCGCGCTGTCCGAGGCGGCGGGTCTCCTCGCAGGACTTGCGGAGCGCGATGTGCGCACGATCTGCTTCCTCAACTCGCGCCGCGGCGTGGAGCTGATCCAGCGCTACGCCCGCCTGCGCCTGGAGGACTCGGGGCGGCCCGACCTTGCCGCGCGGATTGCGCCCTACCGCGCCGGCTACACGCCGGCGCAGCGTCGTGAGCTCGAGAGCCGGCTGGCGGGCGGCGAGCTGCTCGCGGTCGTCGCGACGAACGCGCTCGAGCTCGGCATCGACGTCGGCGACCTCGACGCCGCTGTGTGCGTCACGTTCCCGGGCACGGTGGCGAGCCTCCGTCAGATGTGGGGACGCGCCGGCCGCCGCGCCCCCGGCCTCGCCATGTACGTGGCCGGCGAGGACGCACTCGACCAGTTCTTCTGCCGTCATCCCGACGAGTTCCTCGAGCGTCCGGTGGAGCGGGCGATCCTCGACCACGAGTCCGAGGAGATCCATCTCACGCATCTGGCGGCCGCCGCCTATGAGCTGCCGCTGACGCCGGAGGACGAGGACGTCTTTGGGCCGCGCTGGGAGGAGCACGCCGAGCGCCTCGTGAAGCAGGGACGTCTCCGCGAGCGCGGTGGCCGCTACCTGCCGCGCGGCCCCGGTTACCCGGCGGCGCGCATCGCGCTGCGCTCGTCCTCACCCGACTCGGTCGCCATCGTCGAGGGCGAGGCCGGAGAGCTGATCGGGACCGTCGAGGCCGCTCGGGCCTGTTCGGCGGTCCACCCGGGGGCCGTCTACCTGCACATGGGCCGGGCGTACGAGGTGGAGGACCTCGACCTGGAGCCGCACCGCGCGCTGGTCCGCCCGTTCGACGGCGACTGGTACACGCAGCCGAAGAAGGAGTCAGAGACCTACATCGAGCAGGTCCGCGACCGGCGTGACGCCTGCGGCGTCGAGCTCTCCTTCGGGATCGTCTCGGTCGTCGAGCAGGTGGTCGCCTACCAGAAGAAGCGGGTGGCCGACCACGCCGTGCTCGACCTGCTGGCCCTCGACATGCCCGAGCAGGAGTTCGTCACGCAGGCGCTCTGGTACGAGCTGCCGGACCCGCTGCTGGCGAACGAGTTCCCGCTCGAGGTGCTCCAGGGCTCCCTGCACGCCGCCGAGCACGGCCAGATCGCCGTTCTCCCGCTGATCGCGATGTGCGACCGCTGGGACATCGGGGGCCTGTCCACGGCGTTCCACCACCAGACGGGCCGACCCACGATCTTCATCTACGACGGTCATCCGGGCGGGGTTGGCATCACGCGCGCGGGGTTCGAACGCTTCGAGTCGCTCGTGTCCGACGCCCTTAGGCTGATCTCCGAGTGCCCGTGCGAGTCCGGCTGCCCCTCGTGCGTCCAGTCGCCGAAGTGCGGCAACCTGAACGAGCCGCTCGAGAAACGGGGCGCGATCGAGCTCCTTACGCGGATGCATGCGGGCTAGGCGCCCATTGCTGCTTGAGCAGGGATTCCTCGGCGAGGACCGCGACTACGTCTTCATGCGCCGGCGGTCGAAGCGCTTATCGACCTTCAGCCCGGTGTGGTTGCGCCCGGGGCGCGGCGGCACCAGCGCCGCCCTGGACGGTTACCCCGGCTGCCGCGGCACGACAACGCGGGCACGCCGAGAACGGCCGATCGGCGTCACGCGCCGCCTCGACTCAGGGTCTCGGCTCGCGCGGCGCGTAGCGGTGGTGGAGGATCAGCGGGTTGCCGTCCGGATCCTGGAAGTAGGCCTGGTGGCAGACGCCGCTGTCGACTATGTCGCCCTTGAACGAGACGCCGCGCGACTCGAGCTCGGCGCGTGCGGCCTCGACGTCGTCCACGCGCAGCGCAATGGCGCCCGTGTTCGGCGCGAACTCGAGGCCGAACGCGTCGGCTTCCATCACCGCGATCGTCAGGTTGCCGGTCTCGAACTCGGCGGCGGGCATGGTCCCCCAGCGGACCGAGCGCTCGAGCTCGAGCACTCCGCCGTAGAACTCGCTGGCCTTGTCGAAGTCACGCGTCGGGATGGTGATGAAGTCAACGCCCGTGACGAGCGACGTCTGAGTGGTCATGTGTGCTCCCAGTTTGCTTACGCAACGTAAGACTCGCGAATGGGCGTGAGGTCATCGCTGCCGCGCTGCATGCCTTGTCCGGCGTCGTACAACGCGGGTCATGTCGCGTAGTGCTCGCTTCCCATGATGTGCAGTGAAACGTACGGCTGATCGCCTACCACCCAGCTGTCGTGGCCGGGCGGGACGTGGAAGAAGTCGCTCGCCTTCATAACCCGCCAGCCGGGCTCGTAGGTCGCCCGACCGAGCGTCATCGGCCCGACTCGATAGGTCTCGAAGCGGCCCTTTTCGAAGGTCCGCGTCTCGGTCGGGCTATCGAGATTGATGAGCGTCAGGTCCATGCGAGGGAGTCTGGCACCGCTCGCACACCCCGGTCACCACCAGCTCTGACCCGTCCGGGCTAAACCCGTGGCGCCGTGCGGCGCGCAAGGCGCCCTCCATATCGACCTCGACGTCCAGGTCCTCCACCCGGCCGCATGAGCTGCAGACGAGGTGATGATGCGGCCGGGAGCGCGGATCCCAGAGCGTGGCGCCGCCGCCCGCCGCAACTCGGCGCGCTATGCCGAGGTCCTCGAACAGCTCGAGCGCGGCGTAGACGGTGGGAAGCGAGGCGTTCGGGAGCTGCTGCTCCACACGTTCGAGAACCTCCTCCGCCGTGGCATGCCGGCCGAGATGGGCGAGCGCGCGGTGGATCACGATTCGCTGCGGCGTCACACGCAGCCCGCGATCCCGCAGGGTCTCCTTCAGCTCCTGCTCAGTCATTAGGCGACCCTTATTCTAACTCATTTGCAATAATTAATTCGTGACGCCAACCGAGGCAATCGTTCGCTTGCGCGGGGTCGACGACCGGAAGCTGCTGCTTCAGGTCGTTCAGCCGGGTCTGATTGGGCTCATCGATGGGACGGTCTCCACTCTCGCGCCGATCTTCGCGGCGGCCTACCTTGCCGGCTCGCGGGAGGCACTGCTCGTGGGCCTCGCCGCGGCGCTCGGGGCCGCCATCAGCATGGGCATGTCCGAGGCGCTGTCCGACGACGGCGCGCTGACCGGGCGCGGAAGCAGCCTGGCGCGCGGGCTGATCACCGGCTTCGCCACGTTCGCCGGCGGGTCGATGCACGCGCTCCCGTTCCTGATCGGGGATGTGGATCGAGCGCTCGCCGTCGCCTACGCCGTGGTCGCGGCGGAGCTTCTGGCGATCGCGTGGATCCGGCGCCGCTTCCTGCGGGTTTCGCTTGCCCGCTCTCTGGTGCAGGTGACGCTCGGCGGCGCGATAGTCGCCGCGGTGGGCGTCGTCATCGGCAGCTCATAGTCGCCACAATCGATTCACTCGACGGTCAGAATCCGCCGCCGCCCGCTCAGGACGGTCGGCGGCTCGCTGCGCCTCGAGCCGGCGTCCGGGCGACGAGCACGTCGCACTGCGCATTGTGCGACACGTGATCCCACACGCTTCCCAGCAGCCGGCCCGCGGTGGTCTCGTCCCCGCCGGGGTCCGAGACGACGATCAGGCGCGCCCGCTCGGCGAGCGCCTCGTCGAGGAGGATGGCGCCCAGATCGCCGCGGCGCACGACGGTCCTCAGGCTCCTGACCCGCGCGCGCAGGCGGGCGGCGGTCCGCTCGAGTCGCCGCTCGACCTCATCGGCGTCGTCGCTCAGCGGCGCACGGGCGGCTACGACGACGAGCGAAGCTTCCGTGGCGGCGGCGACCTCGCCCGCTAGCCGGAGCGCCGCTTCCCCCTCTTCGGCGATGACGACGTTCCGCAGTCGGTCGCGCGGCACCCCGGGGCGGGGGAGCAGGCGGTGCCAGAGCACAAGCGCCGGCTCGACCCCTCCCGCCGCGACCGCGCGCAGCAGCCGTCGGACCCCCGATGCGGGCTCCGGAGCCCGCGCCGGTAGCTCGATCGTCAGCTCCACCTCGGGTCCGTGGTACTCGACCGTGGTGTCCCCGAGACGCTCGAACGCGCGGATCGCGGCGACGTTCTCGGCGAGCACAGGTGCCACGAAGCGGGTGACACCCTCCTCCTGGGCGCGCTCGACCAGCCGGTCGAGCAGCGCGGAGCCGACGCCCCGACCCTGGTGGTCGTCGACCACCACGATCGCCGGCTCGGCGACGCCAGGACCGGTGCGTACGAAGCGCGCCACGCCGATGCCCTCGCCGGTCGCCTCGTCGATGGCGATGAGTGCCACGTGGTCGTGCTGATCGACGTCCGTTAGGTAGTCGAGCTGGCGCTCGGTGAGGCGCGGGATCTGGGCGAAGAAGCGGCGGTAGCGCGACTCGGGGCTCAGCCGCTCGAACCCGTCTACGAGCAACTGGCGGTCGCCGGGCTCAAGGGGACGGATGATCACGACACTGAATGCTGAAGGTGCCGCGCCGGCGAGCGTTCCTCATTCAAGTGGCCGCCTCCGACCCGTCAATACCCAATGGGTGAGACCCGCACGCGCGCGGGACCGTCAGCCGCGCGGTCGCGGAACGACACGAACCTCGACCCGCGTCGGCCGAGCGGGGGCGGCCAGCGAGAGGAAGTCGCGCACTGTCGCGGAGTGCTGGCAGAAGCCACACCCGAGGGGGTCGGCCGGCGACAACGGCGACAGCGGCGGCGCAACGGGAGCGTCGCAGCCGGGGCAGGCGAGCGTCCCGACGGCCAGGCGGGAAGAGCGTGTGGCCCGCCGCTTCTCGTGCCGTCCGTCCACGCTTCCCGTCGGCTCGAAGCGGAGCCACTGGGAGCCATCGATCCAGCGCTCGAACACGGGGTTCAGTTTAGGCCCCGCGCACGGGAGCGCCGGGTCATCCGCGAGACTCCAGGCATGACCCCTCGTGAGCTCATCAGCCATTACCTGGCCGCCGCCAAGCGTGGCGACTGGGACACCGCATTCGGATTCTTTGCGGACGACATCGTCGTCCGTATCCCCGGTCGCTCGGAGTTCGCCGGCGATCGGCAAGGCAGGGACGCCGCGGTCGGCTACATCCAGGCGATTCGCGATCACTATCGAGACGGCGAGATCGAGCTCGAGCTGATCGACATGCTGAGCAGCGACGATCGCGTGGCGCTGCTCGTGCGAGAGCGCTTCCGCGGCGTCGGGCCGCCAGTTGAGATCCGGCGCGCCAACGTCTACCGGGTGCACGAGGACGAGATCGCGGAAATCTCGATCTTCGAGGGCGACCAGTACGTCGTCGATGAGCTCCTCGAGCGGGTGGAGCCTCGCTGAGCCGGCGGCCTCCTGTCGCCGACGCTACTCCGTCGGGGCCGGCGCGGACGGGTCGGTCTGCCAGAGGCCGAACTCGTTGCCCTGGGTGTCCTTGCAGACAGCGAACCAGCCCATGCCGGGCACCGGGCGCGGCTCGTCCGCCTCGCCGCCAAGCTCTTTCACGCGCGCGGCGCCGGCGTTGATCTCGTCCACGTCGAAGTAGATGCGCGCGCCTCGCTTGCCGGGCTCCATGTTCGTGATCGCCCCGCCCGTCTGGCCGCTGATCTGGGTCGTGTGGTACTCGAACGGGCCTGGGTAGGCCTCGAACGTCCAGCCGAAGAGGGAGCCCCAGAACTCGCGTCCCTTGGCCGTGTCGTCCGCCGGAATCTCGACGTGTACAACCTGTCCTGGCATTTGCCTCTCCTCTCGGGTCGTAGGCCGCAGCTACGCGGCGGTCACCCTATAGACCGGCCGGCTGTGGAGAAACTAATCGGACCCGCTTCCTCACCGGATTCGCAGCACCGAGCCACGCTCAACCTGCGTGACGTGGACGACGTGCACGCCAAGCTCGACACGGTCGTCGACCTGGTGGGTCGCTGGGTGCGAGCGACCGTATAGCCGTCGGCCGAGGCGGGTTGGCTGCCCGACCTGTCCTAGGACGGGCCGGCCTGCGCGTCCGCCTGCGTCGCCAGGTCCCTGTTCTCGGGCACGAACTTGCTCGCCGTGAACGTCGCGCCTTGGGGGTCGGCGATCACGGTCATGCGGACCCACGGCGCATCGAACGGCGGAACGATCACGCTGCCGCCCAGGTCGCTCGCCTTGTCGGCGATGGCGTCGGCGTCGTCGACCGCGAACGTCACCCCCCAATGCGCCGGCGTGTCCGGCTGGTCGTCCGGGATCGGGTTGATGCTGGCGACGACGTCCTCAAAGCCCGCAGGCGCGTCGACCTCCGCCATCTGCTTGCGGAGGTCAGGGTTGTCGCGCTCCAGGTAGTCGCCGTAGCCGGGCAGCGTCCACGCCTGGAAGCCGCCCTCCAGCTCGAGCGTCCGCCAGCCGAACACCGAGCCGTAGAACGACTTGGCGCCCTCGACCTCGCGGATGTTTAGGTCGTTGAAGTTCAGGCTGCCGTCCTCGTTGACGATCCGCGCGCCCTTGTGCTCCTTCGCCTGCCAGACGCAGAACGCGGCTCCCTCCGGGTCGGTGAACATAGCCATCCGGCCGGCGTCCATCACGTCGAACGGCTCCCTCACCACGCGCCCGCCGGCGTCCCGCACCTTCGCCGCCGTCTCGTCCGCGCTCTCCACCCACACGTAGGTGTTCCACACCGCCGCGGGCGGCGCCCCCTCGCCGATCGACCCGACGGCGGTGACGTCGCCGCCTCGCATCCGGGCGATGAAGTACTTGCCCTCCGACCCCGGCGGCATCACGTCCTCGAACTCCCAGCCGAACAGGCCGCTGTAGAACTCGACCGCCGCCTCCGGGTCTGGCTGGCTAGTGTCCACCCAGCACGGGACGCCGGGTATGTATCCGTCGCGCTCGGGCACTGATGCTCCTTCCGGTCGTTGACAGGTGGGTGCACCCTATTCGCTGGTGGGCTGCCGCCGGCTGCGCTACGTCGTCACCACGGGCCGATGCGCGTTGTGGCCGTGCGGCCGGAGACTAGAGTGCGGTGGATGGCTGGCCCCGTGCTTGTCGCCGTTGACGACGACGCCGACGCGCTGCATGACGTCGAGCGAGAGCTGACCGACCGCTACGCGCGGCATTACCGCGTCGTGTGCATGCGCTCGTCGCACGAGGCGCGTGCGTGTCTTGACGATCTGGCGGCTGCCGGCGAGGAGGTCGCCTTGGTCCTCGCCGGACAGTGGCTCTCCGGGATGACCGGAACCGAGCTTCTGGACGAGGCGCGTCACCTTCATCCGCACGCAAGGCGCGGGCTGCTGATCGCGTGGGGTGGCTGGGGGGACCGAGCGACCGGCGAGGCGATCTTCGATGCCACTGCCCACGGTCGCATCGACCATTACGTGCTGAGGCCGTCGGCGTCACCGGACGAGCTCTTCCATCAGGCAATCTCGAGCTTGCTATTCGAGTGGGCGGAGGCGCGGCGGGCTTCGCCTTACACGATCTACGTCGTTGCCGAGTCTTGGTCTGGCAGGGCCTATGAGCTGAGGGAGGCACTTGAGCGCTGCGCGGTCCCGCACTCGTTCTGCCTGGCCGACTCGAGCGACGGGCGTGCTCTCGTCGCCGAGGCGGGCGAAGGGGCAAAGCTCCCGCTGGTCGCCCTTCCCGACGGCAGGTTCCTGATAGATCCGACCAACGCCGAGCTAGCGAGGGCGGCGGGCTCGCCAGTGAACCCGGAGCGGCTGGAGTTCGACCTGGTGATCGTCGGCGCCGGACCGGCTGGTCTCTCGGCAGCCGTGTATGGCGCCTCGGAGGGATTCAGCACATTGGTCGTCGACCAAGGCGGGATCGGGGGCCAGGCAACCTTCAGTTCGCAGATCCGCAACTACCTCGGCTTCCCTCGAGGGGTCAGCGGTCGCCGGCTCGCTCGCGGGGCCTACGAGCAGGCGTGGGTCTTCGGGGCGAACTTCGCGTTCATGCAGAGGGCGACCGATCTTCGGCGCGGTCGCGACGGACTCTTCGTCACGCTCTCCGACAGCGGCGCCGTGCGCGCCCGCGCGGTGCTGCTGGCGACGGGCGCCAGCTATCGCCGGCTCGGCGTCCCAGCCCTCGAGGCGTTGAACGGAGCCGGGGTGTTCTACGGCGGTCCGGCTTCCGAGGCGCCCGCGATGGCGGGGCAGGACGTCTACGTCCTGGGGGGCGCAAACGCAGCCGCACAGGCAGCGCTGTACCTGGCTCGGTACGCTCGGCGCGTCACGCTCGTGGTACGCGCCCAGTCGCTCGGCGCAGGGATGTCGCACTACCTCGTCCGCCAGGTGAAGGCGACGCCAAGGCTGGAGGTCCGTCTAGGGACCGAGATCGTCGGCGGTGGCGGCGATGGGTGGCTGGAGCACCTCGTGCTTCGCGATCGCGCGAAGGGCACGGAGGAGACCGTGGACGCCGGCGGGCTCTTCGTCATGATCGGAGCGCGCCCGCACACCGAGTGGCTGCCACCGGAGATTGATCGTGATGCACGGGGTTTCGTCCTCACCGGAACGGATCTCCGCGACGACGACGCCTGGCGACTCGATCGCAGTCCATTTCTCCTCGAGACGAGCATGCCGGCGGTTTTCGCGGCCGGCGACGTCCGACACGGTTCTGTCAAGCGCGTCGCGTCGGCGGTTGGAGAGGGCTCCGTCGCCATTCAGCTCCTCCACCGCCTGTTCGTAGCCGACCGGCTGCATCCGCGCGGCCGTCTGCAGGAGCCCGCGATCGCGACCGGACGGTGACGACGCCGCTCCTTCTAATGCTCAACCCGGGCCTCGGCGAAGGCGGCAAGCCGGCGTCGAACTGCTCCGAAGTCGAGGGCAAGGCGCTCGCCGGAATTGTCAACGTCCCGTCACGAGCGGGTTGAAGTGGATCGGAGGACACGATGACCTCGACTTCGTCGAGCTCCTGTCCTCGGGCCTCAACTAGCGGATCGCGCCGGGGGCGCGCTCGGACCCGTTTTCAGCGGCGGCCGTTCTCGATCAGCTGGTAGGCGGAGCCGGTGGCGGCCGCGTACACGGCGTGGTGGAAGGCGTCGATCGCGATCTCCTCTTTCGGCCAGAAGAGGGCGGGCGGCGCGATCTCGAGCGCTGGCAGCGTGACCTGGGCCGCGCCGTAGATGGCCGCGCCGTGCACCGCGGTGGCCGCCTTCGGCCTCATGCCCGTCGCGGCGTGTCCGGGTAGGGCAGGTCCTCGGTGGTGAGCCAGAAGTCGATGGCGTGCCTTGCCATGTAGTCGAGCGCGAAGCCCGGGGCGAACCAGGGCGCACCGGCGCGCAGGATGGTCCTGTCCGACTTGCCGAGCATCTGGATGTGCCCGAGCGGGAGCTCCGAGTCGGGTGCGCCCCAGTAATAGTCGTTGACGCCGAGGGGTCTTCTGGAACTTCGTGTCGTTCGGCGTCTTTGAGACCGCGATGACGCCCGAGTTGATGTGGGCCATGTAGTTCCGCCCGACCTGATCGGAGCCGTTGGCGAGCCCGCTCGGGTGCCGCTCGCTCGCGGACTTCAGGAGCAGGGCCGGTGAATGCGCGGCGCCTGCCGAGACGACGACGATGTCGGCGCTGTAGATCTCCTCGCCGCCCTTGCGGTCCACGACGACGCGGTTGACCGTACGGCCCGACCCGTTCGTCTCCAGCCGTTCGACCTTGGCGTGCGTTCGGAGCGTCACGTTCTCGTGCCGCAGCGCGGGCCTGATGCAGCATACGTGGGCGTCGGCCTTGCCGTCCGCCAGGCAGGGGAAGCCGTCGAAGCGGTCGCAGCGGACGCAGCGGCCGGCCTCGAGGTCCTGCTCGTCGAGGTCGACCCCGACCGGTAGGTGGAACGGCTTGTGACCCATCGCCAGCAAGTCGTCGTGCAGCTGCTGGATGCGCGGCTCGTGGGAGACGGCCGGATAGGGGAAGGGAGCCGAGCGCCGCGGCTCGGTCGGGCCCTCCCCGGCCTCGCCGTGGACGAGATACATCGCCGTCAGCGGCGCCGGCTCCGGCTCGCCGTCCGCCTGCGCCGGCGTCGGTCCCCGCCCGCGGCGCAGGAGCGCCAAGCCCATGACGGGGAAGATCAGCACCGACAAGAGGCCCGCGCCGATCAGGGCCGCGCTCTCCGCGGCGTCGATCAGACCGAGCTCCTGACCGATCGAGGTCGCGGCGACGATGAACGGGAGCGAGGTGGGCTGGAGGATGCCTGCGATCGCCGTGCGGCGCCCGTCCACGAGGCGCCTGTACAGGAGCGCGGGCGCTCCACGCACGACCAGCAGCGCGGCCAGGAAGATCGGCACCATCACGAGGTTCGAGGCGTCCGCCACCAGCGCGTCGAGGTCGAAGCGGACGCCGCTCGTCACGAAGAACACCGGGATGAAGAAGCCGAACCCGATCGCCTCGAGCTTGCGGCGGAAGTCCGGGTGGGTCATTACCTCGTCGCGGTCGAGCAGCGAGATGATCGCGCCCGCGATGAACGCGCCGAGGATCACCTCGAGCCCCAGCTGCTCCGCGACCGCCGCGAAGCCCACGAACAGCACGAGCGCCCCGCGCACCCGGATCTGGGCGGTGGTGTCCTGAAGCCGGACGAGGTCGGCCCGGATGCGCGCCGAGCGCTCGGCCCCGCGGACCGCCACGAAGACCGCCACGGCCAGGAGCGCGAGCGCGCCGAGCAGGAGCAGCGTCGAGCCGATCCCGCCCTCGCTGGAGAAGAGCAGCGAGAGCAGGATGATCGCCCCGAAATCGGCGATCGAGGCGGCGGCCACGATCAGCTGTCCGAACGGGGAGCTGATCTCGCCCGCGTCCTTCAGCACCGGGACGATCACCCCAAGCGAGGTTGCGCACAGGATGATCGCGACGAGCAGGGGCGTCTCCACGAGCCCGCCGGCGCTCAGCGCCAGCCCGACCACCACCGCGATCACGAAGGAGAGCACAAAGCCGAGCGCGGTCAGCCGCAGCACGGGGCCACGCAGCTTCTCGAACTCGATCTCGAGGCCGGCCAGGAACAGCACGAACGCGAGGCCGATCAGCGCGACTACCTCGACCGACTGGTCGATCTCCACGATGCCGAGCAGCGACGGCCCGATCACGATGCCGGCCACGATCTCGAGCACCACAGAGGGCAGCCGAACGCGCGGGAAGAGGCCGAGCAGGAACGGCGCGGCGAACGCGACCGCCACGACGATCAGGAGATCGGTGAACGACGGCATCAGAGGCCCCCGCGCTCGGCGGACGCGACGAGCATGGCTCGCCGCTGGACGGTCGCCCCGACCGGCACGGGGTGGCGGTGAAGGCGGATGCGCTCGTCGGCGGCGGCGAGCAGCACGGTCGCGTCCATCGCCCGGCGCCGGCACGCCTCGGCGAGCGCGGCCGCCGCCTCGAGTTCGTTGACCCCAGGCTCTATGGCGGCGGCCGCCTCGCACATCGCGGCGGTGGCGTCCCGGCCGACCGCTCGCAGGCGCGCCACGGCGTCGCGATCGAGCGTTCGCCGGAGCCGGGCCATGTCGCCCGAGACGTCGGCGGCGCCGGCGACCGGCACGTCGGCGCCGAGCGGGCGGTCCCCGGCCACATCCCTCAGCGCGCGGGCCGAGCCCTCGTACCAGGGATAGGAGAGCACGTCGAGCTCGGGCGTCTGCTCGGTTCGCATGCGGGGTGCCTCGATCGTGCTCGTGAGCACCCACGCGTGGTCGGCCGTGACGATGATTTCGACGCCGTCCGCCGCGACACGGTCGACGCCGGGTTGTCCGCGCCGCCCGTGTACCAGGCAAAGTTCGCGTGACGGCGCAGGAGCACCGCGCCGAGCCCGCGCCGGTCCATCAGCGCGCGGAGGCGGTCGTGTCGGGCGGCGCGTCCCTCTGCGGCGCTCGGGGAGTGCATGCCGCAAAGTCGCGCCGGGGCCGCCGGGCGTTACGCAGCGACGGTCGGCTCGACGGCGCCGAAGTAGTCCTCGAGGGCGGAGCGCACCTTGCTCCGGGCCCGGTGAAGCAGCACGCGCTGGTTCCCCTCCGAGACGCCGAGCGCGTCGCAGACCTCGTCGGCCGGCCAGCCCTCGATGTCGCGCAGCGCGATGACCGTGCGCTGGGCCGGCGGGAGCCGCTCGATCTCGCGGAGGACGAGCTCCCTGGCCTCGGCGCTCAGCAGGCCCGCCTCCGGCGTCTCCCAGCGGGTCGGCCCGAGCGCCCAGTGGCCGGGCCAGCGGTCGTGGTCCGGCGGGAAAAAGCGGTCCGCGTCCACGGAGGCCTCCTCGTTTCCGGCCTCCCGCGTGGCGAGCGCCGAGAACGGCACGCTGCGGCGTTCGCGCGCGGCACGCGTGGCGGCGATGTTGGTGAGGATCTTGAAGATCCAGGTCTTGAGCGAGCTTCGCCCCTCGAAGCGGTCGAGCCCGTGGAGGACGCCGACCCACGTCTCCTGGACGACCTCCTCGGCCACCGCGCGGCTGCCGGTATAGGTCGTGGCCACGCGGAGTAGCGGCGAGCTGTAGCGGGAGATCAGCTCCACGAAGGCGCCCTCCTCGCCGCGCCGGAGCGCGTCGAGCAGGTCCACCTCCTCGACCTGGCCGCTAGCCGACAGCATTGACGCTCTCCAGCTCGATGCCGAGGCCCCGGATGCGGTCGAGCAGGCCGTGCAGCTGCGACTGGTCGACGAAGTCGCCCTCGAGGGCGGTGCGTCCCGGGAGAGCCTCGACGCTCAAGTCCTCGAAGGCCGACGCGAAGGACTCGGTGAGACGGCCCTTGACGACGATGCGGTAGCGGGTGGGGCTCACGACGAGCAGCCTCCACGACGGCGGGTGCTCTGTCTTCACCCACGGCGTGATCTCACCCGGGTGAAATCCTTGCCCACCGGTGCCCGCGGCCGTACGGTGGCGTCATGCAGGCGATCGCCGGCGGGCTGGGCGCCGCCCTCGTGTTCGCGACGGTCACCCTGTGCAATTCGCGCTCGAGCCGCATGATCGGTCCGGGACCGCTTCTGGCCTGGGTGATGCTGATCGGCCTGGCGATCACCGGTCCGGGAGTGATCCTGGAGGGTGTGCCAGACGACCTCGACGCGGAGTCGGGTGCATGGCTCGTCGTCGCCGGGGTCGGCAACGTAGTGGGGCTTCTGCTCGCGTACGCCGCCCTTCGCTCTGGCAAGGTCGGAATCGTCGCGCCGCTCGTCTCGACCCAGGGCGCGATCGCCGCGGTGATCGCCGTGATCGCCGGGGAGAGCATCTCGCTGGCCGCTGGGATCGCGCTGGCTGGGGTCGCCTGCGGTGTCTTTCTCGCCGGCGTCGCTCCCGAGGCGGAGTCCGGCGAGCGCCACGAGGGCAGAGCCACGCTCCTCGCGCTCGGCGCCGCGGTCGCCATCGGCTGGAGCCTCTACGCCACCGCCCGGGCCAGCATCGAGCTGCCCGTCGTCTGGGCGCTGTTTCCGTCTCGCTTGATCGGCGTGGCGGTGGTGACGGTGCCGGTGGCGCTGCACTCCGGGATGAGGATGTCCCGCGCGGCCCTGCCGCTCGTGCTCACCTCCGGCGTGTGCGAGGTGCTCGGTTTCGCGCTGTTCGCCTGGGGCGCTCGCGACGCAATCGCGGTCAGCGCCGTGCTCGCCTCGCAGTTCGCCGCGATCGCCGCGGTGGCCGCCTACGTGCTCTTCCGAGAGCGGCTCGCGCCGGCGCAGGTGGCGGGCGTCGTCGTAGTGGTCGCCGGGGTGGGCGCGCTGACCGGCATCCAGACGTAGGCCGCATCGCTGTGGCATGTAGGGGCCGCACAGCGACCACCAGGTGACACCGCGCCGCGGGAAGAGCGCGCGCGCCTACAGCAGCCCGGCCTCGCGCGCCCGTCCCACCGCCTCCTCCCGCGTCGAGGCGCCGAGCTTCCGGTAGATGCCGCGCATGTGGGTCTTGACCGTGTCGAGCGAGACGAAGAGGGCATCCGCGATCTCGCGGCGCGAGAGCTGTCCGGCCAGCAGCCGCAGGACGCTCAGCTCGCGCTCGGTCAGCTCGTCGCCGCGCTCCGGCGCCCGCGGCGTGGGGCGCACGGCGCGCTCCGCCGCGGAGAGCGCGCGCTGCAGGACGCCGACGTCCGGACAGCCCGCAACGGTCTGCCGTGCCTCCCCGAGCAACTCCCTGGCCTCCTCGCGGTCCCCGCGCGACTGCCGTACCTGCGCAAGCGCCAGCAGCGCCGCCGAGAGCTCCACAGCGCCGGCGCCGCGGCGGGCGAGCTCGAGCGCGCGCGCCAGGTCGCGATCGGCCTCTTCGAGCCGCCCCCGGCGCTCGTCCACCTCTCCGCGAGCCAGGTGCCCCATCATCGTCACGAAGTGCTCAAGGAATCCGGGGTCGTCGCTCAGCTCGGTGGCCGCGCGGCCGAGCCGGTCGCCTCGGTCGAGCTGACCACGAGACACCTGTATCAGCGCGAGGTAGCCGAGAACATAGCTCTGCCCGAGGTCGTTTCCCGCGGCGGCGGCCAGCTCGGCGGCGGGCTCGAGCGTGGCCAGCGCGTCGGCGAGCTCGCCGCGCCAGTACTGGGTGACACCGAGGATGCAGTGGGCGACGAAGCGCTCGAACGACTCACCCTCCGGCTCGAGCTCGAGGACCCGCCGCGCTGCACTCTGTGCCCTACCGAGGTCGCCGGCCTTGAAGCTGTGCACCGCGCGGAGAACCGCGGCGCCCGAGCCGCCTTCCGCCTCGGCGCCCTCGATCCAGCGCTCCGCCTCGGCCATGCGTCCTCGGTCGAGCGCCAGCCAGGCGCCCGCCTCGCACAGACGGTGATCGGCTTGAACCGCCTCGGGTGGAAGCGCCCCGAGCCAGCGTGCCACCGTGTCGAGCCTGCCCTGATTGAACGCGTCGTTCCAGTGCAGGGCGATGAGCTCGCGAGCGCCGTCCACGTCGCCGGCGGCGGTCGCGTGCTCGATCGCCTCGGCGACGAACCCTTGCGCCCGATACCAGTCGTGGGCGCGGTGGTGAAGCTCCGACACCGACTGCGGATCCGTCCGCCGTAGCTCGTGGCGGAGCAGCTCGCCGAAGAGATGGTGGTAGCGGTACCAGTCGCGGGTCCTGTCGAGCGGCACGAGGAAGAGGTTCTGGCGCTCCAACCGCTCGAGCACGCGCGCGGAGCCCTCGACGCCGGTGACCGCGTCGCAGAGCGGACCGCAGAAGCGCTCGAGGATCGACGTCCGCAGGAGGAACTCGCGCAGGTCGTCGGGCTGCCCGGCGAGCACCTCCGAGGACAGGTAATCCACGATCTGGCGGTCGTCTCCCGCAAACGACTCGATGAAGTCGCGGGCGTCCCGGCGGCCGCGCAGCGAGAGCGCGGCGAGGTAGAGGCCCGCCGCCCAGCCCTCGGTGCGGCGCTGGAGGCGGGCCACGTCGTTCATCTCCAGGCCGAGGCGCAGAACTCCGTTCAAGAGCGCGCGCGTCTCCGCATCGCTGAAGCGGAGCTGCGCCGCCCGGACCTCGGTGATCTCGCCCCGGGCGCGATAGCGCCCCAGCGGCAGCGGTGGATCGGCGCGCGTGGCGAGCGCCAGGTGCAGCGAATCCGGCATGTGGTCAATGAAGTAGTCGAGCGATTCGTGGATCCGGGGCTCGCCGATCAAGTGGTAGTCGTCGAGCACGAGGACGACTCGGCGTTCGCGCGCGGCCAGGTCGTTCACGAGGAGCGGCAGCACGACCGCCACGAGGCTCACGCCCGTCGCCCGAAGCGTGGCGAGCGCCGAGGCGCCAACCCCGGGCTCGACGGTGCGGAGCGCCTCGATCACCCCGGCCCAGAAGCGGACCGGATCGTTGTCGGCCCGGTCCAGCGAGAGCCACGCGAACGGGCGCTCCTCTCGCGCCGACGCGTTCCACTCGGCCAGCAGGGTGGTCTTCCCGAACCCGGGCGGGGCGGCCAGCAGGGTCATCTTCCTGGTGCCGTCCGCCGTAAGGGCACCGATCAGCGCCTCGCGCGGCACGAGCCCGCGCCGCGGCGAGGGGACGTGCAGCTTGGTGGCGGCGATAACCGCCCCGGAGTCCGGAACTGCTTCCTGAGGGGCGTCCGTCGGCGCCTCCACGAGTCTGCCATCGACGCTAGCCGAGCCCCGCACCGCTGTAAAGCGGCGCGGACGTCCCGGTACCCGCGCGGGACCCGGCGCGGGCGCTCCAGCTCCGCGGCCGTCCGAGCCGCACGCCCGCTACGCGCGCCTCAGAATCGTCCCCCCGGCCATGGCGCGCCCGCGTAGCGCTCGATCGGGGGCCCGACGGGAGGCGGCACCTCGCAGAAGAGGTCCGTCCGCACGACCGTGCCGGGGAAGAGCCGCGCAAACGGGTCGTCGGCGAAGCGGGCGGGATCGCGCGCGACCGTGATCGCGCCGCCGTAGCGACTCGCGTCGATCGCGAAGGTGGATAGGCAGACATAGTCGCGCCCGAGCAGCGGTATCCACCAAGCCAGCGCGTCGCGGCGCGCCTGCTGCACCTCGGGCTCGTCGAAGCGCAGGGCTGCCTCGCGGTCGGCGAGCGCGCAGACGTTGGCGTAGGCTCCGGCGACCGGCTGCCCTTCGAGGCAGCGGGCGTCGATCCGCAGGCGGCGTCCGCGAGCGCTCGGATCGGCGCTCAACCGCTCGCCGTCGAACACGACGAAGGCGAACGGCCTCACTGGGCGGGCAGCTCCCAATCGGTGCGGATCCGGCGCGAGATCTCTCGCATGTCGCGGCGGAGCTCCTCAAGCGTGGCGCGCCCCCAGTACCAGTAGCCGTTGTAGGCCCGGTGGATCCTGAGGTCCGGGAACAGCGTGAAGCCGGCCGGGCGGTACGGGTGGTGCACGGTGTCGGTGCCCTCGAGCAGCCCCAACCGGGGGAGCCAGCGGCGCTCGGCGTCGGAGAGGAAGGTGAAGCGCGCACCGAGCCCGGCCCGGAAGGCCGACTGCACCTCCGGAGGGTCGACGCTGACGACCACGATGCGCGTGTAGGCCACCTCCACCTCGTCCTGGAGCCGACAGAGCTCCCGTATGTAGCGCTGCTCCTTGGGGCACCACCAGCCGCGTGAGGTGAACAGCGCAAGCGGATCGCCGCCCGCGACCTCGGAGAGCCGCCGCTCCCGTCCCGTGTGGTCGGGGAGGTCCAGGTCGGGAAAGGTCCCGCCCGGCTTCAGCGAAGCGGAGCGCGCGCGAAGTTCACCGAGAACGCCCGGCACCAGATCACCACCGTGGAATAGCGGTCGAGGTTGAGCCCGCGGGGGATGTCGTACTGCTGGTCGCCCTTGTTGCCCTTGAGCGCTCCGAGATCCTTGAAGTCGTCGACCTCCGACTCGTCGCGGGCCGGGCCGGCCACGAGATAGACGCGCAGGTCGGGCCCGTTGTCTACCTCGAATGAAGTGAGCGTGAGCACCCTTCCTCCGCGGGCCCGGCGGATGGCACTCGCCGTACCCGTGGCGCTGTGCGCGACAGACCGGAACTCACCGCTCGCCAAGAGGACGTTGCGCGGCCGCTCCTCGCCCCGTGCTTCTGGCCGCTCGGGCGCAGCCATCACGACGTTCTCGTTCACCTCGTCGTCGAGGAACATCGAGCGGCCCAGGTAGAAGCCCACGACGGCGACCGTCACGAGGTAGGCGCCGATCACGGGCACGCGCAGCCGTCGCCGGCGCCAGGCGACGGCCAGACAGGCGACGCCGGCGACGGCCAGCCACGCGGTCGTCAGCGCCATGGCCAGCGCGAAGTCGTTCGTGATCAAGCCGCCGGTGATCCAAATGCCCACCAGCACCACGACGACGACGACCGGTACCGCAAGCAGCCTCATGGCCCCATTCGTCCTTCGCGGACGTCAGGCGTTACAGCCCGGGCCACAGGAGTCAGCGATCCCGCCAGCCGCGGAACACCTCGAGCAGCTCGCGCCTGGTCTGGGGCGCGATCGACTCCGCGCTGAGCGTGCCCAGCGCCTCCATCGTCTGCCGCATCTGCTCGATGTAGGTAGCGCAGTACGGGCACTCCCGAAGGTGCTCCTCGAGGCGGCGGCGATCCTCGTCGGGGAGCGTCCCCTCGAGGTAGTCCGTGACCACCTCGACGAGCTCCCTGCAGACCATCTCGTCGTGCGGGCTGGGGGGCGTCGATTCCATTCTGGTCCGTGGGCGCGAGGCACGCCGCTGCCTCATTGTCGCGCGCCGTAGGGTGCGCGTTACATCTGCCGCGGTGTAACGCGACCCGCGCACGGGGGACTTACCCGGCACCTGCCCAGATTCGGAGGAAGATTGCATGAAGCCAGCCCCCACCACGGTCACTGCCCCGATCGCAGCCGGCGCCCGCCCGGGCGGCGCGTCGCAGCCGATCGCGAACTACGGGCTGCTCGCCGACTGCAACTCGGCCGCGCTCGTGGACCGCGAGGGATCGATCGACTGGCTCTGCTTTCCCCGCTACGACAGCGACGCGGTGTTCGCCCGCATCCTCGACCCGGACGGCGGTCACTGGTCGATCCGGCCCGCCGGTGCGTTCACGAGCGAGCGGCGCTACCTGCCGGGCACCCTGGTCGTCGAGACGACGTTCACCACCGACACGGGCACGGTCAAGCTGACCGACGCCATGGTCTTCGCCGCGGGCCAGCGCGGCCACGAGCTGGGCTACGACGCGCCGCACGAGCTGGATAGGAGCGTCGAGGGCGTATCCGGCGAGGTCGAGCTGGTGCTCGAGCTGGCGCCGCGGCCCGAGTACGGCCTGATCAAGCCGCTCGTCCGGCTGGAGGACGGCCGGGCCCGCACGTTCGGCTCCGGCCGGCTCGGGGTGCGCTCCGGCGTGCCGCTCCGAGTAGACGACGCCACGGTGACCGCCTCGTTCGCCGTCGGCGAGGGCGACCGCCTCGGCTTCTCGATGCAGTGGGCGCCGGCCGAGCGCCGGGAGGCGCCGGAGCCCACGCCGGCCGAGCGGGTGGCCGACCGGATCGCGGACACCGTGGAGGCGTGGCGCTCCTGGGAGGCGGAGCACGACATCTACGACGGGCCGCACAGGGCGCTGGTGCGGCTCAGCTCCCGCGTGCTGAAGGGCCTCACCTACCGCCCGACCGGCGCGATCGTCGCCGCCCCCACCACCTCGCTTCCGGAGACCGTCGGCGGCGAGCGCAACTGGGACTACCGCTTCTCCTGGATCCGGGACTCCAGCCTCACGATCGAGGCGCTCTACATCGGCGCCTGCCCCGACGAGGCCGAGGAGTTCGTCTCGTTTATGACCAGCTCGGCCGGCGGCCGGGCCGGCGAGGGCTCGCTTCAGATCATGTACGGGATCGGCGGCGAGCACGATCTCTCCGAGCGCGAGCTGCCGCACCTGCGCGGCTGGCGAGGGTCGAGGCCCGTACGGGTGGGGAACGGGGCCTGGGACCAGGTCCAGCTCGACGTCTACGGCGAGCTGCTCAACTCGCTCTACCTGTACCGCGAGCGGCTCGGCGAGCTGCACCCCGAGATCCAGGCGTTTGTCGCCGACCTGGCCGACACGGCGGCCCGGCGCTGGCGCGAGAGGGACTCCGGCATGTGGGAGATGCGCGGCGAGCCGCGCCACCACCTCTCCTCGAAGGTGCTCTGCTGGAC
>JACVRW010000129.1 GCA_014534235.1 Thermoleophilaceae bacterium
ACGGTGTGGAGCTCGTCGCTCAGCTCGCCGGCGGGCGAGACGAGCTGACGGAGGCGGTCGACGGCCACGCCGCCCTCGTCGAGGCGAACGTCGAGCGGTTGGCTCGACAACACCCAACCGCCGCGCTCGAGCACGTCGGGGAGGGGAGGGGCGGCGTCCTCGCCGACAAGGGTCGCCGCGGGGTGGGCGAGCGCGGCGGCGAATCGCCCGCCGCGGATCAGGTGCCGCTGCACGCCCCGCAGCATGGCCGCGCGCCCGGCCGCTCCGCCCAGGAGCTGGACCAGCTGCATCGGCGCGATCGCGAGCGCGAAGGACCTACGAAGGCCGATCTCCCGCACGTCCGCGGTCACGACCGCCACCGACACGCCGCGCTCGCGCGCGCGGCGCGCTACCTCGGCAGTGAGCGCGGGGTCGCTGTCCACGCCGGTCACCTCGAAGCCACGCTCGGCCAGGTCGAGCGCCACCCGGCCGGTGCCGCAGCCCAGGTCGAGGATCGGCCCGCCCGCCGCGGCCGCGAGCTCACGCCAGAGCGGGAGGTCGGCGGAGTAGGAGCCGCACTCCACGTCGTGCCACAGGACCGCGGTCGTGCCCGGCGGCTCGCGCCTCACTCGGACCACCGCTTGGCGAGCCCCCGCCGAGCGAGCAGGTCGCGCAGATCGAGCAGCGCGGTGTAGGTGGGCAGCGCGTACACCTTGCCGGATCCCGCCCCGCGCACCGCGGCGTCGAGCGAGTCGCCGAGGTCGCGGTCCACCGCTATGGACCGGGCGTCGACGCCCGCGTACTTGAGGCGCAGCGCCATCTCCTCCGCCCGGGTGCCGGAGCAGGTGGCGCGGCGGACGCGTCCCGCCAACACCTCGAAATCCGCGTCCCAGATCCAGGAGACGTCTCGCCCGTCCGCGATGCCGTCGTTCAGCGCCAGCCAGAGGTCGAGCTCGCCGTCCTCGAGCGTGAGGGTGCGCAGCACCTCGTTGGCTCCAGCGGGATTCTTGACCAACAGGATCGAGAGCCGGCGCCCGTCGATCGCGATCGTCTCCACGCGTCCGAACGCCCCGCCGAACCGCTCGAGCGCGTCGCCGGCCGTGGCGAGGGGGACGCCGAGCGCGAGCGCGGTGGCCAGCGCGGCGACCGCGTTGTAGACGTTGTAGAGGCCCGGCAGCGGGAGCCTGACCGACAGGCGACCACCCGGCGTGCGCAGCTCCACCCGCGAGCCGGACATGCCCTCGAGGTGCACGCTCGTCGCGGCCACCTGCGGCCGCGGGCGCTCCCGCCCGCAGCTCGGGCACCGGTACCGCCCGAGATGCCCCAGGTAGACGGCGTCGTAGGAGTACGGGGCTCCGCAGTTTCGGCAGTGCTTGGAGTCGGCGGCATGCTGAAGGCCGGGGAGCGCCTGCGAGTCGTCCTCGACGCCGAAGTACGTGACGCCGCGGCGGTCGCGGCCGAGGTCCGCGACCAGCGGGTCGTCGGCATTCAAGACGAGAGCGGCCCGGCCGTCCAGCTCCGCCGTGAGGGCGGCCCACCGGTCGGCTAGGAGCTCGAGCTCTCCGTAGCGGTCCAGCTGGTCACGGAACAGGTTCAACAGCAGCAGCAGCCGCGGATGGAGCTCGCGAGCCACGCGCGGCAGCCAGGCCTCGTCCACCTCGAACAGGCCGATCTGGCTGGGCGCGCACCCCGCGTCGAGGAGCGCCGTGGCCACCCCCCAGGCCATGTTCGAGCCGGCACGGTTGTGCACGACCGGCCGCGCGTCGCGCTCGAGGGCGGCGGCGGTCATGGCGGCCGTCGTCGTCTTCCCGTTCGTCGCGGAAACCAGCACAGATCCGGCCTCGAGATCCGCCGCCATGCGCCCGAGCGCGGCCGGCGATACGCGCAGCATGAGCCGCCCTGGGGCGGTGGTCCCGCCGCTGCGGCCGAGCCGACGGCTTGTGGCCCGCACGAGGCGGGCGAGGAGGCGGGCGAGGCGGAACATCAGCGCGCCGCTCGTGGAGCGATTACCCGCAGGCACCGTCGCTCCACCCGCATGGTCGCCGGGGTGGCGCCGATCGGGTCGCCGTCGGCGTAGACCGCGAACGGTCGGTCGGAGCTCACCTCCACCACCTCGCCGCGGAGGGTCTGGATGTACGGCGAGGCTAGGTGTGTGCCCTTGAACACCTTCGGGAGGGTGCGGAGGAAGGTCAGCTTGGAGCACTGTCTCGTGAGCAGCACGTCGAGCCGGCCGTCGTCCAGCTCGGCGTGGGGGAGTAGGAACATGCCGCCGCCGTACGCTTGCGAGTTCGCTACGGCGACCGAGTACCCCGTCACGTCGTGGCGCTCACCGTCCACGGTGACGCGAAAGGCGGCCGGCTTCCAGGCCGCGAGGGCTCGAAGCGCCGCATAGAGATACACGGCGTCGCCACGGATGAGCCTGGCTTCGTTGGCCAGCCGGTTCGCCTCGGAGTCGAATCCGAGGCTGGCGATGCCCATGTAGGGTCTGCCGTTGACGCTCGCGACGTCCACCAGCCGTTCGTCTCCCTCGACCGCGATGCGCACGGCCCGGCGCACGTCCCTGGGTATCTCGAGCACGCGGGCGAGGTCGTTGCCGCGGCCGCAGGGGATGAGCGCCAGGGCAGCGTCCCGGTCCCTGAGCGCGCCCGCCAGCGGTCTGAGCAACCCGTCGCCGCCCAGCGCCGCCACCGTCTCGCCGCGCTCGGCGGCGCGCCCAGCCTCCTCGCCGGCGTGCTCGATGCTGCGTGTGGTGACGGTTCGGTGCGACGCCCCTAGGGCGTCGAACGCCGCCCGCACCTCGGGCAGCGCCTGAAGGGCCTTCCCGCCCGCCGACGCCGGGTTCACGAGCAGCGCAAAGCGCCGGCTCACTCCGAGACCGTCGCCGCCGCTCTCGCCCGCTCGGCCGCCGCCGCGCCGCGCGCCTCGCCGCGCAGGTGCGGCTCAAGGTCGACCTTCCGGATCTCCGCCCGCGCGACGAGCTCGTCGCCGAGAAGGCGCTCGGCGTGCGGCTCGTCGAGGTCGTCCGGGTCGAGCACCAGCAGGACGTCCTGCTGCACGCGGTGCCACCGCTCGTCTGTGACGTTCTCGGATGCGACCAGCAGCTGCCCCGGCCGCGCGAGCCAGTGAAGGTCGAAGAGCCCGAGCTTGTAGGCGAAGAGGCGCTCGCCGTCGCAGAACAGGAAGTTCAGGCCGGAGAAGGGGGAGCGCTCGACGGCGGTGCGGACCGCGCGCCGCAGGCACGCGACGGGATCCGCGGGGTCGTAGCCGGACATGAGCAGGTGGAAGAGGTGCTCCGAGTCCGTGTCGCCGAGCGGCGCGCCCGCACGTTCGTGGTCGAGAAGCCGCGGATAGCGCACCACCGTGCCGTTGTGGGAGAAGGAGTACGTCCCGAGGGTGAAGGGGTGGGTGTTCTCGAGCGCCAGCCCGCCCATCGTGGCTCGGCGCACGTGCACGTTGAAGATGCGCCCGCGCATGGACGTCGCCGTGAGGAACGACCCGTCGTTGTACGCGGCCTCCGGGAAGCGGACGAGCTTGAGGTCGCTCCCGTCCGGCCGCTCGTAGACGGCCATGCCCCAACCGGAGTCATGGTCCTCGGACTGGCGGATGATCGGATTCTCCGCCTCGAGCAGCTCATGCCGGATCGAGACCGGCTCCGCGGAGACGCAGCCGAAGACGCGACACATGACGGCTCACAACCTTAGTCCTTTCGTCGAGTGATTCGAAAGCCCGAGCGAAGCGACGGGTTTCAGGGACGAATTCCGCCGGCGGCGGCCTTATCACGGCATGAGCATCGTTGCGGTCGAGCCGAAGCGAATCTGGTGGGCGCGCCCGCGGAAGCTGTGTGCGCTCGAGCGGCCGGGGGGCGGGGGCAGGAGTCATCGCTCGGAGCGCCGCGTGGCCGAGCTCGCTTGGCTCAAGGAGCGCGGCGTGCGACTGCTCGTGTCGACGATGGCGTCGAGGCACAACCTCTCGGACTACGAGGCGGCCGGCCTCGAGTGGCACCACGTCCCGGTGCCGTCCACCGCGACCGCCGCCGACCAGCTCAACGAGCTCTTGTCGCTCCTCCGCCGAGAGCTGCGTCGCAGCGGGGCCGTCGCCGTGCACGGCAACTACCGCACCGACTTCGTGGCCGTCGTATGCGCGGCCCATCTGCACGAACTGCGCGGAACGAACCCGGCGGAGTCCTTGTTTGCCGCCGGCCAAGCGGGCCTTCACGTGACCCCGGAGGCTTGTGCGCTGCTCGGGGTCGACGCCGCCGCGGTGGAGGCCCGGCTGGAGGAGGGGCGGTAGGGCGCGAACCGCTCATCGCAGAACGCGGCGGGCCGGACCATGGGAATCGGCGTACCGCTTGCATGCGTTGACCTGCTGCTGCATATGGCCGCTCAAGGTCGAACGCGTGCGATTCCGCCGCCACGCGGAACCGGATCACCGCGCCGTCACGGTCCCACGAGCAGCCCGGCCAGTGTGTCGGCGATCGCGACCGGCTTCGGCTCGAAGCCCTCCGCTTCTTCGCGGGTCGCTTCACCGGTCAGGACGAGCGCGGCATCGAGCCCCGCGGCGGCTGCGGCGGCGAGGTCGGTGTCCACACGGTCTCCGACGACGAGCGTCCGACCCTCACCCAGCCGGTCGAGTGCGGTTTGCATGAGCTGCGGCTCCGGCTTGCCGACGATCTCGGCCGTGCGGCCCGTCGAGTACTCGACGGCGGCCACGATCGCGCCGCTGCCGGGCCAGAGGCCGTCGGGCTGTGGGTAGGTGGCGTCACGTCCCGTGCCCAGGAAGTCAGCACCGCGGCGAATGGCGAGGGCGGCTTGGCGCAAGTCGTCGTAGACGAGATCGTCACTGCCGGCCACGACGACGACGTCGGCGCGAGATGCCAGGTCGGTTCCGTTCAGGACCTTCAGACCGGCGTCGGCGACGTGGCGCCGCAGCGCGGGGGTGCCGATCACGAACGCCGTGCGCCCGGCGCGCGTCTCCGCCAGCAGGTGCTGCACGGCGCCGCCGACGGTCACGACGTCCCGGAGTGACGCCTTGACGCCGATCTTCCACAGCCGCCTCACGTAGTCCTCGGTAGCGGCGCGCGGATCGTTGGTGGCGAAGGCCACCCGCTTGCCTTCGTCGCGGACGGCCCGGAGGGCTTCCACCGCGCCCGGAGTCGGCTGCCCTCCGATCCACACGCACCCGTCGAGGTCGATGATGAACTGGTCGTAGCCGATCGCGAGGGGGGAGAAGGGCACGTCGCTAGCCTAGGAGCGTGGCCTCGTCTTCGCGGTCCGTCTCACGTCTTCATGCCGTCGATGCCGACCGGGGGCTACAGCACCGTGAGTAAAGCGGGGACGGGTGTTGACGCCGTGATCTACGACGTCGACGAGGCGCAGTTTGAAGCGCGCGTCCTGAAGGGCTCGCACGCCGTGCCCGTGGTGGTCGACTTCTGGGCGGCCTGGTGCGGGCCGTGCAGGCAGCTAACTCCGGCGCTCGAGCGTGCGGCATCCGCGCGCGCCGGCAAGGTCGAGCTTGCGAAGGTCGACGTCGACGCCAACCAACGCCTGGCCGCGCTGTTCCGCATCCAGGGGATCCCGGCCGTCAGGGCGTTCCGGGACGGCCGCATGGCGGCCGAGTTCACCGGCGCCCTCCCGCCGTCCGAGGTCGAGCGCTTCTTCGACTCGCTCGTGCCATCCGCGGCCGATGAGCTCGCGCTGAGCGGCGACGAGGCATCGCTGCGGCGAGCGATCGAGCTCGACCCGGCCCATGCCGGAGCCCGCCGCGAGCTAGCCCGCATCCTTCTGCAGCGGGGCGAGACTGCGGAGGCGCTCGAACATCTCGAGCGCGCCACCGGCGACTTCGTGGCCGACGGCCTAGCCGCGCGCGCCCGGCTTGCCGACGACGAGGACCTTGCGCCCGCGTTCACCTCATGGGACGCCGGTGAGCCGGCCGATGCGCTCGAGCGCCTCCAGGCCGCGCTCCCCGACCGGGAACGGCAGGACCTCATCCGGCGGGTCATGGTCGCGATCTTCACCGAGCTCGGCGCCGATCATCCGCTAGCGCGCGAGCACCGGCGGCGGCTCTCCGCGGCTCTGAACTGACGCGCCGCCACCAGGACTCGCGCTCAGGCTAAAGCGCCGCGGACGCTGAACTGAGGTGCGCTAGGGGGGACTCGCGCCGGCGCGCGCCTGCCTGGCCCTCCCCTGGCGGCGCCGTCCGAGGAGGACGAGGACAGCCAGGGCGATCACGACGACCAGGAAGCCGAAGAAGATCGCGGGGGCCGTGCCGATCCCACCGAAGGGCAGCGCGACGAGCTTCACGAGTCCGAATCCCAGGACGAGAAGCAGGATCACGAGCGCGATCAGCAGGAGGATCCCGCGAATCCGCGCCACGATCCCGGCGCTGGCAGGCGGGATCATCAGTCCCATGAGCCGGAGCATGAGCAGCTGACGGCCCGACGGCGCTTCCTGACCGAGCCGCTCCATGGCCTCCTTCAGCTCGTCGGGGCGCCGTTCCGCGAGGGCGAGCGACGCCTTCATCATCTGCCGAAGCGCCGGCCGCTCCTGAGGGTGGGCCCCCGCCAAGGCCTCGTTGAAGTACTGGCGGGCCGCCTTCACGTCGTAGCGCTCGGCCGCCCGCGCCCCGAGTATGGCCTTCGCGGCCACGCGATGCTTCGACTCGCTCTCGAGTTGCTCGTCGGTCCGCGACTCGAGCTGGGGAATAGCGGCCAGCGCCCCGACCTTCACCTGCATCTTGATCTGCTTCTGCCTCGGCACGAGAAGGAGTCTGTCAGAAGCGGGCGGTCCGTTTACGACCGCGCCGAAAACGGGTATTGCGCGGCCATGACGATCGCGATCATCATCGGCGTATGCGTCGTACTCCTAGTCCTCGCGTTCTTGCTACCCCGCCTCTCGAGCATGCCGCAGCGCGGAGTGGACCGCACGCTCGGCGTCGGGCAGCGAGCCGGCGGGAAGGCGCCCGGGCCGGTCGGGCGTCTCATCTCGAAGGGGTTCGGCACCTCGCGCAGGGCCACGAACAGGAGCGCGGCGACCGGCCGGCGCGCTCGGCGAAAGCTGCCGCTCTAGCGGCGCCTGAGACGTCGAGTAGCGCGGCCTATTCGCTCCCGGGCGCGGTGCTGCGGGAATGCGGCAGCGGACCGCCGTCGCCGGGCGCGGCCTCCTCCGTTGACTCGCTCGCGGGCGGAGGCGATTCCTCGGGCGTCTCCGAATCCCCGCCTTCGCCGGCGCCGCCGGGAAGCACGTCGAGCTCGACCTCCGCCGTCGGCGAGTCGGTGGTCGCGTCGGATTCGCGCAGCGGCTCGGGCATCTTCACTCGCTCTATCGCGTCGTCGGCCGTGGCGAGCACCTCGTCGGCGAGATGGCGGATGTCCTCGATCAGCCGCTGTCTCTCCTCCCATAGCAGACGCGTGTCGACGATCACCTGCTCCGCGTAGCGGTCGGCTTCGCGTCGCACGATGTCCGCCTCGCGCTCGGCCCGTTGGATCCTCCCCTCGGCCTGCGCCCGGGAGCGAGCGGCGATCTCGTCGGCCGTCTCGTGCGCCCGCTGGAGGATGCCGGCGGTCTCCTCGCCGACCTCCTCGAGGGCACGCTGCACGACCGTCTCGCGGCTCTGGCGGCTCTCGAGGTTACGCACGAGCTCGGCGACCCACTCGAGAAAGTCGTCGACCGCGCGGCGATCGTAGCCGCGCATCGCCACCACGGGGAAGGTCGTCTGCCGGATCTGGTCGGCCGCGCTCTCCGAGCGTGGGAAGCGCTCTGTGGTTATCTCGCTCGGTTGTGAGTCATCCATGCTTCATCAGTATGCCCGGCGGGGACGACGGCTCATCAATCTCGCGCCCGAGATTGCTCCGGTTGGCGGAAGCCGCCGCGATCGACCGGCTCGGTTCGCCGGAGCGCGTCGACCTACAGTACCCGGCGGGAGGCGACCGCCGCCACCCGGAGCGGTGAGGCGCCGAGGCGGGATGTCGCCGAGCTCGAGGGATAGGCGGCGGGCGCCCGTCGTTTACCTCGATCAGAACTACCTGTCCGGCATGGTCAAGCGCAAGCCGGCGTTCAGCGATCTCGAGGCAGTGCTCCGCAAAGCAGCGGCGACGGGAGCCGTCCGGGTGCCGGAGTCGCCGGTCCACCGGGTGGAGTCGGCCGCTCGCCCAGATCTGGGGCTCCTCGAGCTGCTGCGCGAGCTCTCGGGCGGGCTGCGCCTGCCCGAGGGCGACGAACCGGCGGTGCGC
Source organism: Thermoleophilaceae bacterium (assembly GCA_014534235.1). Lineage (GTDB taxonomy): Bacteria > Actinomycetota > Thermoleophilia > Solirubrobacterales > Thermoleophilaceae > JACVRW01. The sequence continues at coordinate 8,207 of JACVRW010000129.1, forward strand.
TGCTGCGCGAGCACCCTGCGGGCGCTGCTCGAGCGCGACTATCCGGACAGGAGGCCGCTGGCGAGCGACGACCTCGACCTGGTCGCCCTCTCGCGGGCGCTGCCGCACTGCGACCTCGTGACGTGTGACGCCTTCATGGCCGAGCTGATCCGCCGGTCGAGGCTCGACACTTGGTGCGGGTGCGAGGTGTTCACGGGCCGGCGTCCCGACGTCGAGCGCCTGAGGGTGCGCCTGGAGGCGCTTCTCGACGCCCAACTTCGGTAGGGCGACGACTGACAGCGGCGTGGCGGGTGCGTAGACGGAACGCCGTCGTGTCGGTCGAGGTGGGGTCGCTTCGCTCGGGGTTGTCGAGTTACTTCACATAACCCCGGTTATCGAGCATTGCGCCAGCTCGTCCCGGGTCTCGCGGGCTGCCGCGGGCGGACTCCGACGCGTCACGACCGACGCTATCCGGGTTGACGGCCACAGTGGCACACAACCCAGGGGACGCGACGTGGACGGGCGGTCGGGGTGCTTCGACCCCGGCGGTCCGCTCAGCTCACGAGTTGGGCCTCGACGTCGATGGTCTCCACTCCGCCGAGAGCCTGCGACACCGGGCATCCCTCCTTGGCGGCCTCGGCC